>NZ_LAVM01000054.1:0-39656 GCF_001083815.1 Nocardiopsis sp. SBT366
GCGTGGTCCCTCCCCGGAAGCGGGTTCGCGGGCGCGGCGGAGGCGGTAACGTGACGTCCCGTGCGTCTCGTCATCGCGCGGTGCAGCGTCGACTACGTCGGCCGACTCACCGCCCACCTGCCCATGGCTCCCCGCCTGATCCTGATCAAGGCCGACGGGAGCGTGTCCATCCACGCCGACGACCGGGCGTTCAAACCCCTGAACTGGATGAACCCGCCGTGCAAACTCCGCGAGGAGACGGTCGAGGACGGTCCCGACGTGTGGACGGTCACGCACAGCAAGTCCGGTGAGAAGCTCGTGCTGACCATCGAGGAGGTCACGCACGACTCCGCGCACGAGCTGGGCAAGGACCCCGGCCTCCAGAAGGACGGTGTCGAGGCCCACCTCCAGGAACTGCTCGCCGAGCACATCACCACGCTGGGCGACGGCTACACGCTCATCCGCCGCGAGTACCCCACGGCCATCGGTCCCGTGGACATCCTCTGTCGCGACGGCGGCAGCAACACCGTCGCGGTGGAGCTCAAGCGCCGCGGGGACATCGACGGCGTGGAGCAGCTCACCCGCTACCTCGAACTCCTCAACCGCGACCCCTCCCTGGCCCCGGTGGCCGGCGTGTTCGCGGCCCAGGAGATCAAGCCCCAGGCCAAGGTCCTGGCCGAGGACCGGGGCATCACCTGTGTGGTCCTCGACTACGACGAGCTGCGCGGCATCGAGCCCGACACCCTGCGCCTGTTCTGACCCCCGCTGTCCTCCGTTCGGAGGACAGCGGTCGGTCCCCCCGGGGGACACCCTCCGCGCCGCGTCCACGGGACGCTGGGGGTATGAGCGCAACAGTCATCGAGGTCGAGGGCCTCACCAAACGCTACGGCGACACCCACGCGGTCGCGGGGATCGATCTGAGCGTCCCCCGGGGCGAGGTCTTCTCCTTCCTCGGGCCCAACGGCGCGGGCAAGTCCACGGCTGTGGAGATCCTGGAGGGCTTCCGCACCCGCAGCGGCGGCGACGTCCGTGTGCTGGGTGAGGACCCCGGGAGGGCGGGCCGGGCCTGGCGCTCCCGGATCGGGATCGTGTGGCAGAAGGAGACCATGGTCCCCAAGCTGCGGGTGCGCGACGTCCTCCGGCACTTCGCTGGCTACTACCCCCGGGCGCTGAGCGCCGACGAGGTCCTGGAGATGGTCGGCCTCACGGAGAAGGCCACGGCACTTCCCGACTCGCTCTCCGGCGGCCAGCGGCGACGCCTCGACGTCGCCCTGGGCATCATCGGCCGCCCCGAACTCCTCTTCCTCGACGAGCCCACCACCGGCTTCGACCCCCGGGCGCGTCGCGAGTTCTGGGAACTCATCCAGGGCCTGGCCCGGCAGGGCACCACCATCGTGCTCACCACGCACTACCTGGAGGAGGCCGAGTTCCTGGCCGACCGGGTGTGCGTGATCGCGGGCGGACGCATCCGTGCCGTGGACGCCCCAGGGCAGCTGGGAGGCCGCGCCTCCGCCCAGGCCACCGTCTCCTGGACGGAGGACGGGCGCCGACACGAGACGCGCACCGACACCCCCACCCGGCTGGTGTCCGAGCTGAGCGCGCGCATCCCCGGGGAGATCCCGGAGCTGAGCGTGCACCGCCCCACGCTGGAGGACATCTACCTCGACATGATCCAGGACGACCAGGCCAACGAGGAAGGCGCGGCATGAGCACCGACACCGTGACGGAGACCGCCGCGACCCCCGCCCCCGACGCTCCGGGCCGTCCGCCCGGTGCCGTGCGCGTAGGCCTGTCCCGGGGGTGGATGGAGATCCGCACCTTCTCCCGCGAGTGGGAGAGCCTGATCTTCACGTTCTCGCTGCCCGCCCTGATCCTGGTCATGTTCGCGGCGATCTTCGACGGCATGTTCGACATGGAGATGGCGGCGGTCGACTACTACCTGCCCGGGCTCATCGCGATGGGCCTGATGTCGGTGAGCTTCCAGACCCTCGGCATCGCGATCGCCGTCGAACGCGACCAGGGGGCACTGCGCCGACTGCGCGGAACCCCCATGCCGCCCAGCGCCTACTTCGTCGGCAAGACGCTCCTCGTGCTCTTCCTCGCCGTGGGCCAGATGGCGCTCCTGCTCGCCGTCGCGGCCCTGTTCTTCGGCGGGACCATGCCGTCCACCCTGGCCGCCTGGTCCACCATCGCGTGGGTGTTCGTCCTCGGAACGGTCGGCTGTTCCCTCCTGGGGATCGCCATGAGCTCGCTGGCCCGCACCGCCCAGACGGCCTCCGCCGTGGTGGTCATCCCCTTCCTCCTGCTCCAGTTCACCTCCGGGATCTTCGTCCCGGTGCACCTCATGCCGGACTGGATCCTGACCGGCGCCGCCCTCTTCCCCCTGCTGTGGATGGCACAGGGCATGCGGGCCGCGTTCTTCCCTGACGAGATGGCCGTCATGGAGATGTCCGGCGCCTGGGACCTGCACATGGTCGCCCTGGTCCTGGGGGGCTGGTGTGTGGTGGGCTTGGTCCTGACCCTTCTGACCTTCCGATGGAAGACACGCAAGGACGGATGACGATGACGACGGACCGGGCCCCGGGGCCGGACACGACGGCGCCCTGGGGGTCCGACCCCGCCCGGTCGGACCCGACCGGACCGGACCCGTCCTCCGGCCGGGACGAGCGGCACGCGTGGAACATGGGCGTCTGGTGGCACGTGGCCTTCACCCTCGCGATGGCGGCGGTGATCGTGCTGGCCCTGGTCACCGGCCCCCCGGAGTGGCGCTGGCTGACAGCGGCGCTGATGGTCGTGGTGGTGTTGGTCTACCTGGTCTTCGCCCGGCCGCTGATCAGCCCGGAGAAGGACTTCCCGAGTACGGGCCGGGCCCTGGGACTGATGGGGCTGTTCCTCCTGCCCAGCGTGCCCGCCGTGATCATCAACCCGACCCTGGTGTTCGCGCTGATCGCGATCGCCCCGGTCTGCTTCATGACGGTGGGGAGCGTTCTCGCCGTCGCGACGGTGGGCGTGATCCTGCTCTTCCCGACGCTGTTGGACGGCCTGCTCGGCTGGGAGGACTGGTCCTCGGTCGGTGTCAGCCTGCTCATCAACGGCGCGATCCTGGGCTACGCCCTGTGGTTCGGGACCTGGATCGAACGGATCGTGGTGCAGAGCGCGGAACGGTACGAGCTGATCGAGGCGCTGCGGCACAGCCGCGAGGAGGTGTCCCGGCTGTCCGAGGAGGCCGGTGCCCTGGCCGAGCGGGAGCACCTGGCCCGCGAGATGCACGACACCCTGGCCCAGGGGTTCACCAGCATCATCACCCTGACCCAGGCGGTGGAGTCGGAGCTGGACAGCGACCCCGTGACCGCCCGCCGCCACCTGGCGCTGATGCGCGAGACGGCGGCGGAGAACCTCGCCGAGACCCGGGCCATGGTGGCCGCCCGCCAGTCGCTCCGGCTGGACGACGAGGGCCTGGACGCGTCGGTCCGGCGCATCTGCGAACGCCTCGGACGGGAACTCGGCATCTCCGTGAACGCCGAGGTCACCGGGGCACCGGAGGAACTCGCCAACGACCTCCAGATCTGTCTGCTGCGCACCGCACAGGAGGCCCTGGCCAACGTCCGCAAGCACGCCGGAGCCCGCACCACCACGGTCACCCTCGCCTACACGGACGTCGGCGTGCGGCTGACCGTCGAGGACGACGGGCTCGGCTTCGACACCTCACTGCCCGCCCACGGCAACGGACTGGCCAACATGCGCCACCGGGCGGAGTCGGTGGGCGGGGTGCTTGAGCTGGAGAGCTCCCCCGGAGGGGGCACCACCGTCCGCCTGGCCATCCCCCACGACGACGCGGACGAATGATCCGTCCCGGAGAGGAAAGCCGTCCCATGATCCGTGTCCTGCTGGTGGACGACCACCCCGTGGTCCGCGAGGGCATCCGTGGCATGCTCAGCGCCGAGCCCGACCTGGACATCGTCGGCGACGCCGGCTCGGGCCCCGAGGCGGTGGCCCGGGTGGCGACCCTGCTCCCCGACGTGGTCCTGATGGACCTGCGCATGCCCGGCGGCGACGGAGCGGAGGCCACCGAACGCATCCGCGCCGAGTACCCGGGCGTCCACGTGCTGGTGCTCACCACCTACGACACCGACACCGACATCCTGCGCGCGGTCGAGGCGGGCGCCACCGGCTACCTGCTCAAGGACACCCCGAGGGCCGAGCTGGCCGACGCGGTGCGCTCGGCGGCGCGCGGCGAGACGGTGCTCAGCGGTCGGCTGGCTGGGAAACTGCTGACCGGTGTGCGTCAGCGGAACACGGAGCCGGAGGGGCCCGCGCTCTCCCCCCGGGAGGTCGAGGTGCTGCGGCTGGCGGCGGACGGGCTCACCAACGCGGCGATCGGCCGTGCCCTGCACATCAGCGCCACGACGGTCAAGACCCACCTCATGCGGGTCTACGAGAAGCTGGGTGTGGGCGACCGGACCGCCGCGGTGTCCCAGGCGATGCGCCGGGGCCTTCTTCCCGAGAAGTAGGCCAGCGGGGCCCGTCTCAGGGTCATCTCCGGGGCCGTCCCCGATTCCGCGGACCGCCGCGGAGGGCAGAATCGGCATATGATGGAACAGATGAGCCACATCACCCCCCACGAGGACGGCAATGGCCGGATGCGCGCGTCCGACGCCGACCGGGACGCGGTCGCGCACCTGCTCCGGGAGGCCCTCGCCGAGGGACGCCTGGACCCGGACGAACACAGCGACCGGTTGGACTCCGTGTACCGCGCCAAGACCGTCGGCGAACTGGTCCCCCTCACCGAGGACCTGCCCGGTTCAGAGGCTGCGGCCGCCCGTCTCCCGGCGCCGACCGACTTCCGCTCGCCGCGCCCCGTGTACGGCGCGAGCCGGATCGGCGACCAGCCCGCCACCAGTCACGCGGCGATCGCCCTCCTGGGCGGCGCGGACCGCTCCGGCAACTGGGTGCTCCCCCGCCGGTTCTTCGCCGTGGCCACCATGGGCGGGGTCGAACTCGACCTGCGCGAGGCCCGGTTCACCCAGCGCGAGACCACCATCTGGATCGGCGCGGTCATGGGCGGCATCGGCGTCATCGTCCCCGACGACATCCAGGTGCGCCTGCACGGGCTCCCGATCATGGGTGGCTTCGGGATCGAGGGCGACACCCCCAGCGTGGTCGATCCGGGCGCCCCGATCGTGCACATCCGGGGCGTCGCCCTGATGGGCGGCGTCGGGGTCAGCTACCGTGCGCGCAAGCACCAGGAGGGCGAGGAGACCGAGGGCTGACCGGGCGGGCGATGGGCCCGTCCCGCGCCTCGTAACGCCGCTCACCTCGACGATCCGGGCCCTACGGGCCGTCCATCAAACCACAGTGCGCACCTTCCCGTAAGGTCTGTGGCTGATTGTGGCAATGTCCCGCGCCATGTCTTGCCGCGGCCGGAACCTCCTGCGAGGCTTCTCCGGTACCTCGCCCACCCCAGGTGTCCATCCCCCACACCACGGCACGATGGGCCCCCGTGAACCGGAGGAAGTCCGTGCAACCGACCACCCATGGGAGCCCGCGCGACACAGCGGCCGTGTCTCCCTCCCCCAGGCGGCGCACCGCCGCCACCGCCGGTCTCGCCGCCCTCATGATGACCGCGGGCACCCTGGCGGGCGCACCGGCCCACGCGGACCAGGCCGCGCTCCCCGACCTCGTCTCGACCGAGGCCATCGAGGCCCACATGGCCAACCTCGACACCATCGCGCGCTACAACGGGGGCAACCGCGCCAGCGGCACCCCCGGGTACGACGTGGCCGCACTGTACGTCGAGGACCAGCTCAAGCGGGCGGGGTACGAGCCCTACCGCCACGAGTACGACTACGAGGCCTGGCGTGAGAACACGCCCGCCGTGCTCGCGCAGACCGCGCCGAAGCAGCACCCGTACGAGCTCGACCAGGACTTCGTCACCATGAGCTACTCGGGCTCCGGCGACGTGTCCGCCCCCGCGGTCGCGGTCGCCCCCGACAGTGCGGCGAGCGGCTGCTCCCCGGACGACTTCGCGGACTTCCCCGAGGGCGCCGTCGCCATCACGGTGCGCGGCAGCTGCCCGTTCGAGGACAAGGTCACCAACTCCGCCGACGCGGGCGCGTCGGCGGCCCTGGTCGTCAACAACGAGGACGAGGTCTTCCTCGGCACCGTGGGCGAGCCGTCCGCCATCCCGGCCGTCGGCGTCTCCGGCCTGGTCGGCGCGGACCTGCTGTCGATCCCGGACCTGGAGCTCCAGGTCACGGTGGACGCGCAGGTCAGCCAGGAGAGCTCCTACAGCGTGCTCGCGCAGACTCCCGGCGGACGTGACGACAACGTGGTGATGGTGGGTGCCCACCTTGACGGGGTCGAGGAGGGCCCCGCCATCAACGACAACGGCAGCGGCACCGCCTTCCTGCTGGAGACCGCGATCCGCCTGGCCGAACAGCCCGACCCGAACAACCAGGTGCGCTTCGCCTTCTGGGGCACCGAGGAGTCCGGCCTGGTCGGCTCCAGCGAGTACGTCGCCGGTCTGGACGAGCGGGAGCTCGACGACCTCGCGCTCTACCTGAACTTCGACATGATCGGTTCGCACAACTACGGCCGGTTCGTGCTCGACGGCCGGATGGAGCTGCCGGAGTCCGGCGGCGCCCCCTCCGGCTCCGGTGCGATCGCGAAGGTCTTCGAGGACTACTTCGAGGCTCAGGACCAGGTCAGTGAGCCCGGTGTGCTCAGCGGCCGCAGCGACTACTTCGCCTTCATGCAGGCCGGTGTGCCCTCCGGTGGCCTGTTCAGCGGCGCGGACGGCGTGAAGTCGCAGGAGCAGGCGCAGTGGTACGGCGGCACGGCGGGCGAGGCGTTCGACCCGTACTACCACACGGCCGACGACACCCTGGAGAACGTCAACTGGGACTCGGTGGCCGAACTGTCGGCGGCGGGCGCGCACGGCGTGGAGTTCTTCGCCGAGAGCACCCTCCCGGTCAACGGCGTGCTGTCGATGTCCGCCGTGACGGTGGACCTGCCCCGCAAGGGTGACGCCTGGCTCCGTTAGACGCGTGATCCACCGCTGATCCGGAGAAGCTGGAGGGCGGGTGGCGTGAACCCCCCGGTCCCACGCCACCCGCCCCTCGCGATGTCTCCCCCTCGTACGGTCCTCCGGGCGACCCCCCTCAGTCCCGCCCGGGTGTCCGCGCGTGAACACCGCCGGCAACTACGTTGTGTAGCTCCCTCGTGCCTCAAGGTATCAGTGAGCCACATCACCTTCACCCCCCGATACTGAACAGTTATCCTCCGTGACTCGCCCGTGCTCGGGCCCCTCCACGGGCCCGGTGCCGCGCCCTCGCCTAGGCTGAGGGCCATGAGCACAAGGGACACGGACAAACCGGTCGTACTGTCGAAGATCTACACGCGTACCGGGGACGCCGGCACGACGGCGCTCGGCGACATGAGCAGGACCTCCAAGAACGACACCCGCCTGGTCGGGTACGCGGACGCCGAGGAGGCCAACGCCGCGATCGGCGTGGCTCTGTCCCTGGGAGACCTCCCCGAGGACGTGCGCGTCCTCCTGCTGCGGGTGCAGAACGAACTCTTCGACCTGGGCGCGGACCTGTCCACCCCGATCGTGCCCGACCCCGAGTACCCGCCGCTGCGCGTCCTGCCGGAGTACGTCACCCGGCTGGAGGAGGCCTGCGACACCTACAACGCGGACCTGCCGACCCTGCGCAGCTTCATCCTGCCCGGCGGCTCCCCCACCGTCGCCCTGGTGCACACGGCCCGCATCGTGGTCCGCCGCGCCGAACGCTCCGTGTGGGCGGCCATCGAGGAGCACGGGGACGGCGTCAACCCGCTCACGGCGCAGTACCTCAACCGACTCTCGGATCTGCTGTTCATCCTCGGCCGCCACGTCGCAGGAGACGGCGACGAGGTCCTGTGGAAGCCCGGCGGCGATCGTTAGGGAGCCCAGAGCGCGAAGGCCCGCTTCGCGACGACGGGAGACCCCGCGGTGAGCTGATCCCGGCCTTTCCGGCGCCCGACGGGGGCGCCGGAAACGACGTCAGTGGAGGTCGCCGAGTTCGCGCTCGACGGCCTCCACCTTGCTGTGCAGGCCGTCGGTCACGCCGTCACGGACGTCCGCCTTCAGGGTCAGGCTCACCCGCCCGGCACCCTCACCGGCGGCCTCCACGGCACGCTTGACGACGTCCATGACCTCGTCCCACTCGCCCTCGACGGTGGTGAACATGGCGGAGGTCTCGTTGGGCAGACCGCTCTCCCGCACGACCCTGACGGCACGGGCCACGGCCGGGGCGACGGACTCGCCGCTACCGAGCGGGGACACTGAGAAAGCCACGATGGTACTCATGGGCCCATGCAAACACACGGGGACCGCCCCTGTGAACCTCAGGGGCGCCTACCGCGCGGCGGTCAGGCCTGCCACTGGGTCCCCGGGGGCATCGACTCGATCCAGGACAGGAACCCGGTGAGCGCGCTCTCGCCCATCGCGACCTCCAGGGTCGCCTCACCGGGGTCACTGCCGTCCGCACCCGCCCAGCCGATCTCCAGGACCGTGACGTCGGCGGGTAGGGGGGCGTCCTCGGATCCGGGGGCACGGCGCCCCACAACGACGAGACCGCGGCGCGACAGTCGCACTGTCGGCCGCGGTCTGAGGGAGAGGACGGGGAACCACCCGAGGTCACCCGAGCCGTAACGGCCGAAGCCGATCCGCCAGGAACCCCGACGCCCCTTCTCCCCACGTGCACGCAGGTAACACTCGACGGCCCCGCCGCTGCGCAGCAGCACGAACCGTCGCATCCAGCCGGTGCCGAGCACCAGCACGACGAGCAGGACGACGGCGAGGACCACCCACAACAAGGACTCCAACCACGGCGTTCCCTGAAGCGGTGCCACACCCACGTCTCGTCGCCTCCCGGCTTCGCTAGGCGACTTCCTCGCCAGCAGCACGCAGGCGGCTGCGGGCACGGGCGGCGGCCGGGTTGTCCCCCGACTCGCCCGCGTCCTTCAGCGCCTGGCGCGCACGGTCCACATCGATGTCCTCGGCGAGCTCGGCGGTCTCGGCGAGGATCGAGATACGGCCCTCACCCGAAACCGAGACGAACCCACCGTGGGCGGCGGCCCGGATCTCGCCGGTCTCACGCGCGCCCAGAACGCGAACGACCGCGTCCTCGGCCAGAAGCGACAGCACCGGGACGTGCCCGGGCTGGACGCCGATCTCGCCCTCGACGGTCTTCGCGATGACCATGTCGCCCTCGCCCGCCCAGACCTCGCGGTCCGGAGAGACGATCTCGACGAAAAGCTTCTTCGACACTGCCACAAACTCCTCGGCTAGCGGGTGGGTTCGGCGGGGCCGAGTACGAATGGATACTCGGCCCCGCCTCGGGTCTAGCCCCGCCCGTCGCCCTCCGCTCTCAGAGCGGGGGGACACTGACGCGCAGTACTAGCCTTCCTGCAGCTTCTTGGCCTTCTCCACGACCATGTCGATGTTGCCGACATCGAGGAAGGCCTGCTCGGGAAGGTGGTCGTACTCGCCGTCACACAGACCCTTGAAGGACGCGATGGTCTCCTCAAGCGGAACGAACACACCCGGGGTGCCGGTGAACTTCTCGGCCACGAACATGTTCTGCGAGAGGAAGCGCTCCAGGCGACGAGCCCGGTTGACGATGATCTTGTCCTCTTCGGACAGCTCGTCCATACCGAGGATGGCGATCTGGTCCTGGAGGTCGTTGTTGCGCTGGAGGATCTCCTTGACGCGCTGGGCCACCTGGTAGTGCTCCTCGCCCACGTACTGCGGGTCCAGGATGCGGGAGGTGGAGGCCAGCGGGTCGACCGCCGGGTAGATACCCTTCTGCGAGATCGGGCGGGAGAGCTCGGTCGTCGCGTCCAGGTGGGCGAAGGTGGTCGCCGGCGCCGGGTCGGTGTAGTCGTCCGCGGGCACGTAGATCGCCTGCATCGAGGTGATCGAGTGACCACGCGTCGAGGTGATCCGCTCCTGGAGCTGACCCATCTCGTCAGCCAGGTTGGGCTGGTAACCCACGGCCGAGGGCATACGGCCCAGCAGCGTGGAGACCTCCATACCCGCCTGGGTGAAACGGAAGATGTTGTCGATGAAGAGCAGAACGTCCTGGCCCTGGACGTCACGGAAGTACTCCGCCATCGTCAGAGCCGAGAGCGCCACGCGCAGACGGGTGCCGGGCGGCTCGTCCATCTGGCCGAAGACGAGGGCGGTGTCCGGTAGGACGCCCATCTCGTCCATCTCCAGGAAGAGGTCCGTACCCTCACGGGTGCGCTCACCGACACCGGCGAACACGGACACACCACCGAAGTTACGGGCGATTCGGGTGATCATCTCCTGGATGAGCACCGTCTTGCCCACACCCGCGCCACCGAAGAGACCGATCTTGCCACCGCGCACGTACGGGGTGAGGAGGTCGATCACCTTGATGCCCGTGACCATCATCTCGGTCTTGGACTCGAGCTGGTCGAAGGCCGGAGCCTTGCGGTGGATCGGCCAGCGCTCGGTCACGCCGAGCTCGGCCGTGGGCACGTCCATGGACTCGCCCAGGGTGTTGAACACGTGGCCCTTGACGACGTCGCCGACGGGCACGCTGATGGGCGCGCCGGTGTCGCGGACCTCGGCGCCACGGACCATGCCGTCCTGCGGGGCCAGGGAGATGGCGCGGACCAGGTTGTCACCCAGGTGCTGGGCGACCTCCAGGGTCACGACCTTCTCCGTGCCACCGATGCTCACGTCGGTGTGCAGGGCGTTGTAGATGCCGGGCAGGGAGCCGACGGGGAACTCCACGTCGACGACCGGGCCGGTGACCCGGGCGATGCGGCCGGTGGCGGTGCCAGCGCCGGCCGTACCTTCAACTGTCGCAGTCACTTCTGTTACTCACTTCCCGCGCTGGACCCAGAGAGCGCATCGGCACCGCCGACAATCTCACTGATCTCATTGGTGATCTCGGCCTGACGAGCCTGGTTGGCCAGGCTGGTCAGGTTCTTGACGAGTTCTTCCGCGTTGTCGGTCGCGGCCTTCATGGCCGCCCGACGGGACGCCTGCTGGGAGGCGGCCGACTCCAGGAGGGACGCGTAGATCCGGTTGACCACGTACTGCGGGAGCAGCTGGTCCAGGACCTCCTCCGCGGAGGGCTCGAACTCGTAGAGCGGCAGGGCCTCGCCACCGACGCTCTGCTCGAGCTCCTCTGCGTCGACCTCTTCCACCTCCAACGGGAGGGCGCGGACCGCCCCCGCCCGCTGGGTCAGCATCGACACGAACTCCGTGGAGATGACGTGGATCTCGTCGACACCGCCCTCGGCGGTGTCCTGGGAGAACCGCTCCATGAGAGCGGTGCCGATCTCCTGGGCGTGCGCGTAGGTCGGACGCTCGGTGATGCCTTCCCAGGACTCCTCGACCGGGCGGTCGCGGAACTTGTAGAAGGCCGCACCCTTGCGACCCACCATGTAGGTGAGGACCTCCTTGCCCTGCTCCCGCAGGAGCTGGGTGAGGGCCTCGGCCTCCTTGATGACGTTGGTCGAGAAGGCGCCGGCCAGACCCTTGTCACTGGTGACGACCAGGACGGCCGCGCGGGTGGGGTTCTCGGCCTCGGTCAGCAGCGGGTGATCGGTCACCCGGCTGGCCAGGGCAGACACCGCCCGCGTGATCTCCCGTGCGTAGGGTCCGGCAGCCTCGGCCGCGCGCTGCGCCTTGGTGATGCGCGTGGCGGCGATCAGCTCCATCGCACGGGTGATCTTCGACGTCGCCTTCGTCGCTCGGATCCTCCGGCGATAGACGCGAAGCTGTGCACCCATGGGTTACTTCCCGCCCTTGGCGACCTTGATGGTCTCCTGGCCGACCTTCTCCTCGGCGAGCGCCTCGGTCTCCGCCTCGGTGCCCAGGAGGGTACCGGCGGAGGTCTGGAAGCTCACCTTGAACTTCTCGATGGCGGCCTGGAGCGTCTTCTGGCTGTCGTCCTCGAACTTGCCGGTGTCCCGGATCGTGTCGAGAACGGCCTTGTGCTCGCGGTCCAGGTAGGACAGGAAGTCCTCCTCGAAGCGGCGGACGTCCTCGACCGGGACCTCGTCGATCAGGCCGGTGTTACCCATCCAGATCGAGACGACCGTCTTCTCCATGGAGAACGGCGAGTACTGACCCTGCTTGAGCAGCTCCATCATGCGCGCACCGCGCTCCAGCTGCTGCTTGGAGACGGCGTCCAGGTCCGAACCGAAGGCGGAGAACGCCTCGAGCTCGCGGTACTGGGCCAGGCTCAGACGCAGCGTGCCGGACACCTTCTTGGTGGCCTTGGTCTGGGCCGCGCCACCGACACGGGAGACGGACACACCGACGTCGATCGCCGGACGCTGGCCCTGGTTGAACAGGTCCGAGTTCAGGAAGACCTGACCGTCGGTGATGGAGATGACGTTGGTGGGGATGTACGCCGAGACGTCGCCCGCCTTGGTCTCGATGATCGGCAGGGCCGTCATCGAACCCGCACCCAGCTCGTCGGAGAGCTTGGCGCAACGCTCCAGGAGACGGGAGTGGAGGTAGAAGACGTCACCCGGGTAGGCCTCACGCCCCGGCGGGCGGCGCAGCAGGAGGGAGACCGCGCGGTAGGCCTCGGCCTGCTTGGTCAGGTCGTCGAAGACGATGAGGACGTGCTTGCCCTCGTACATCCAGTGCTGCCCGAGGGCGGAACCGGTGTACGGGGAGAGGTACTTGAAGCCGGCCGGGTCGGACGCCGGGGAGGCCACGATGGTGGTGTACTCCATCGCGCCGGCCTCTTCGAGGGCGCCGCGCACGCTGGCGATGGTCGAGCCCTTCTGACCCACCGCGACGTAGATGCAGCGCACCTGCTTCGTGGGGTCGCCGGTCTCCCAGTTCGCCTTCTGGTTGATGATCGCGTCGATACCGATCGCGGTCTTGCCGGTCTGCCGGTCACCGATGACCAGCTGGCGCTGGCCACGGCCGACCGGGGTCATCGTGTCGATCGACTTGATGCCGGTCTGGAGCGGCTCGCCAACGGGCTGGCGCTCCATGACCGTCGCGGCCTGGAGCTCAAGCTCGCGGGTCTGGCTCGTCTCGATCTCGCCCTTGCCGTCGATGGGGCTACCCAGGGGGTCCACCACACGGCCGAGGAAGTTGTCGCCCACCGGGACCGAGAGGAGCTTGCCGGTGCGACGCACCTTCTGCCCCTCCTCGATACCGGTGAAGTCACCCAGCACCACGACACCGATCTCGCCGATCTCAAGGTTCTGGGCCATGCCCAGTGTGCCGTCCTCGAACTCCAGCAGCTCGTTCGCCATCGCCGAGGGAAGGCCACCGACGCGGGCGATGCCGTCACCGGAGTAGGTGACGGTACCGACCTCTTCAGCGCGGGTGGCGTCAGGCTCGTACGACTGGACGAAGCGCTGTAGCGCGTCCCGGATCTCATCCGGCCGGATCGTCAGCTCCGCCATCTCTACGTTGTCCTTGCTCTCAAATGGCGCCGGGCCGGCGCCGTGCGTGCTTGCTTGTCTTCGCGTCAGCCGGCCAGGCGGCGCTGGACCTCAGCGATGCGCCCGGCGATCGTGCCGTCGATAACCTCGTCACCCACCTGGATGGAGAGTCCACCCAGGATTTCCGGGGCGACCTCGATGTTCAGGTGGATCTCACGGCCGTACTTGCGGCTCAGCAGGGTGCGCAGGCGCGTCTGCTGGGTCTCGGTCAGCGCGTGGGCGGTACGGACGACGGCGATGAAGCGCTTCGCGCGCTCGGCCACCAGTTGTCCGAAGTTGTCGAGCGCCTGCTCCAGGGTACGACCCCGGGGGTGGGTGACCGCCTGGCTGACCAGAGCCAGCGTCGCGGCGCTCACCTTGCCCGAGAGCAGGTTCTCGATCAGCGCGTTCAGGTGGGCGTCGGCCACACCCTCACGGGTGAGGGCCGAGCGCAGCGCGGGCTCGGCGACGACGATCCGCTGGAAGCGGAACAGCTCGTCCTCGAGCTCGTCCAGCCGGGTGCCCTCGACGGAGGCGACGGTCGCGTAGACCGCCGTCCGCTCCAGGGCGTCCAGCATGTCGCGCCCGGTGGACCACGGCTGCGAGACGACGTCGCTGACCACGATGACCGTGGACGGCGAGACCTTGCCCTCGAGGATCTGACCGATCAGGGCGGTCTTCTTCTCGGGGTCGTTGGCCTGGTCCGCGAGCCAGCGGCGGAGCGAGTGCTCACCGCTGACCAGGGCGACGACCTCGAAGAGCTCGCCGCCCAGCGAGACCGCGTTCCCGGCGCCGGCCGACGCCAGGACGTTCTCGTCCAGGCGCCGGATCGCCTCAGCCAGGGAGTTACGGCTGATACCACGCATCAGCGCACCTCGGCTTGCTTCGCGCTCTCGTCCTGGCCCAGCTCCTCGAGGAACCGGTCCACCACCCGCGTCTGAGCGGCGCTGTCACTGAGCGTCTCGCCGACGATGCGGCTCGCGAGCTCGGTGGACAGGGTGCCGATCTCGCCACGGAGCTGGACGAAGGCCTGCTGCCGGTCCGCCTCGATCTGCGCCTTGGCGGAGTCGATGATGCGCTGGGCCTCGACCTGGGCCTCCTCGCGAGCCTCGGCGATGATCGCCGCACGCTGCTCCTTGGCCTTCTCGAGCTCCTGCGCGTACTCGCGGTGCGACTCTTCGAGCTTCTCGCGGTACTGCTGGCGGATCTCCTCGGCCTCGGCCTCGGCCTTCTTGGCCCGCTCGATGCCGCCCTCGATGGCGTCGTGACGCTCGTCGAGGACCTTCATGACCTTGGGGACCGACTTGCGGACCACAAAGAAGTAGACCACGGCGAGCGCGATCGCGCCGAAGGTGAACTTCACCCAGTCGATCCGCAGAATGTTTGGTTCGGCTGCCAACTCCAACAGCATGGTCAGCCCTCCTTCGCGTCAGTTGCCATCAGAAAACGGTTGGCGATTCCGACTAGGCGCCGGGAGCCGCGAAGGCGAGAACGAAGCCCAGGATGGCCAGGGCCTCGATGAGGGCGAAGCCGAGGTAGATGTTGGTCTGGAGCGGGCCGCGGGCCTCGGGCTGGCGGGCGATGGCCTGCATACCGAGACCGAAGACGATACCGACACCGATACCGGCGCCGATGACGCTGATGCCGTAACCGATGGTGTTGATGTTGCCGGTGATCGCAGCGATGTCCATGGTGTTTCCCTTTACTCGACGTCCGGCGTCGCGTTCTGCGATTGGTCAGTTCGCCGGTTTGGACGGGTCTTCAGCACTCCGCGTCCTGGTCCGATCAGGGGATCGGGGGAACGTGGAGGGGGTCTTTAGTGAGCCGCTTCGAGCGACTGGTTGAGGTACAGGCTCGCGAGCAGCGTGAACACGAAGGCCTGGATCAGCATGATCGCGATCTCGAAGACGAAGAAGGCGATGTACCCGAGCAGCGCGGCACCGGAGTAGAACACGGAGACCGCGGCGAGCATCGGCTCCGCCGTCAGGTTGAGCATGTACCAGCCGCCGTAGGCGAACACGGCCAGCAGCAGACTGCCCGCGAACATGGTCGCGAACAGACGCAGGGCGTGCGTCACCGGGCGGATGAGGAAGACCGAGAGGATCTCGATCGGGGTGACCAGGACGTAGATCCACTTGGGCATGCCCGGGGGGAAGATCTGGTTCCGGAAGTAGCCCCAGCCGCCCTGGTGCTTGATGCCGATCACGATCGTCATCACGTAGATCGTGAGCGCGAACATCACCGTGAAGGCGAGGTTGCTGTTGACCGGGAGCATGCCCGGGATCAGGCCGGTGAAGTTCATGGCCAGAATGAGCGAGAAGATGCCCGTCATGAACGGGATGAACTTGTCACCCTTCTCACCCATGGTCGGCCGGGTGATGTTGTCCCGGATGAACAGGATGAGCAGCTCGCCGACACTCTGCCTGCGGCCGGGGACGAGGCTCAGCTTCTTGCTGAACCACGACCACAGAAGCAGGACGGCACCGACCGCGACGAGCAACAGAACCAGGTACAGGTCGATGCCCGCGCTGCCGGGGATGTTGGCGAACCACGGTTCGGGGAAGAACATCCCGATAGTGGGGGCCGTGAACCCGCAACCGTTGTCGCCGAAGAGATGGCAACCCGGTTCGGCCGCGAGAATGCGCACGTCAGCACTCACGGCGAATCCTTTCGTCGTGACGCAAGAAAGCCTCGTTGATGGTTGTGACTGCAAGCGTCGTCGCGAGATGGGCGACGCGGAACTGCGGGGAGCTCAGAGGTGGCGTGTCTTGGCGACGATCAGATAGATCGAGCCGACCATGCCGAGAACGGCCCCGATGGGCAGGAAGAGGGCCTGGAATCCCAGGAGCCTGTCCGCACCCCAGCCGATCGCACTCCACACGAGCACACCCGCGAGCAGAGTGGAGAAGAGCGCCCAACCGTCGGACTCTCGCGGTGCTGGAGGCGCACTGGAGCCCTTCTTGCTGGCTGGTTCGCTGCTCATCTCGCTCCGGAATATAGCATGTGGGGCTCGGCTGGGACTTGGCAGCCCGGCTGCCCTGGAACAGGTTATTACGCCCGTTCCGACGGGTCGCGGCGGGGCACCCCATCACGTGTTCTCCGAGCTCTCGCTCGGGTCCACGTGAAGGATCTTCGCCCTGGAAGTGGCCCAGGTCTGCCCACCCAGCCAGGCCAGTACGACGGCCAACGCGCTGTAGACGAAGGCGTTGCTACTGAGGTCCGTGATGAGGGGGCTCCGGCCCAGGGTCACCAACAGAATGCCCAGCAGCGCCATCTTGACGACGAAACCGAGCAGGTTCGCGGCGAGGAACAGGTCCCTGTTCCTCCGGGTGACCATCATGACCGCCCACTGCCCCAGGCCGAAACAGGCCAGGATGATGCCGACCGCCAAGGCCGAGCTGAGAGCTCCGGCCGCTCCCGCGAGAAGGCCCGAGACCGCGATGGCCAGGACCCCGCACGCGGCGCTCGGAAGCGCGGCGCCGCGGAGAATCCGGGCGTCGTGTTCCTGCATGACGAAGCTCCGTGGGGTTCAGTGAGTACCTGCTCGTGAAAGCTATCACAAGGTTTTTGGTGCCAAATCCAGGGTGCCCTTAACGCGGTCTTAACGCCTCGCGAAAGCCCCGTTCGGCGGCGTCTTCGGAACTTGTGTCACCTTGCCCACACTTGCCGCGAGCTTCACACCAGCGCACATTCGGAACGGCTGTCGGGACCTCGGTCCCGAACGTGACCCCGCATTTATCCATCGGTTGACCGATGGTGATCTGCGCTCCTGGCGGGCCTGTTCCCGCGGTCCCACGGCAGCAGTCCTCGGCGGCGCAGCCGCGGGAGCGCGATGAGACCGACCGCACAGGTGGCGACCAGCACGGTGACCGTCAGGACGATCAGGGCCGAGTCGAAGATCGACAGCGAGACGGCGGCGAAGGCCACGATCCCCGCCCACAGGTACATGAGCAGCACCGCGCGGGTGTGGGTGTGCCCCATGTCGAGGAGCCGGTGGTGGAGGTGGCCCCGGTCCGGGGCGAACGGGGACTTGCCCGCCAGCGTCCGGCGCAGCACGGCCAGGACGAGGTCCGACAGGGGCAGGGCGATCACCAGCAACGGCAGCGCGATCGGCAGGAAGACCACCAGGCCCGAGGAGTTGAACTCCTCCCTCGCGGTGTTGGCGTCGAACTGGCCGGTGACCGTGATGGTGATGGAGGTCAGCAGCAGGCCGAGCAGCATCGAGCCGGTGTCGCCCATGAACACACGGGCCGGGTGGAAGTTGTGGAAGAGGAAGCCCACGCAGGTCCCGGCCAGGATGATGGCGATCATCGCCGGGTAGGACTGGCGGACGAAGCCCTGCTCCACCGCCACCACGTAGTAGTACGCGAAGAAGGCCAGCGACGAGATGCCGACGATGCCCGCCGCGAGGCCGTCCAGTCCGTCCGCGAAGTTGACCGCGTTGATGGTCACCACGATGAGCAGGATGGAGACCATGGCCCCGAGCCACGGCCCCAGTGACAGCTGTGTACCCGGCAGGGGCAGCCACAGCAGCTGGACGCCCTGCCAGACGAGGATGCCCGCGGCCGCGACCTGACCGGCCAGCTTGCTGAGCGCGTCCATCCCCCACCGGTCGTCGATGACGCCGATGACGGTGATGAGGCCGCCCGCCAGCAGCAGACCGATCCAGGTCTTGGCGACGAAGACGTTCTGGAGGTGCGGCAGCTGCGCCGAGATGAGCAGCGCGGCCGCGAACCCCCCGTAGATCGCCAACCCGCCCAGCCGTGGGATGGGTTCGGTGTGCACGTCGCGGTCGCGCACCGGAGGCGCGGCGCCGAAGGCGATCGCCAGTCGGCGTACCAGCGGGACCAGCAGGTAGGTCACCGCGGCGGCGATGACGAAGGTGAGCGCGTACTCCCGCACTGCCTGATCCCTCTAGCTCTCGGAGCGGTCGGTGTCCTTGGAGGCTTCGGCCTCCGGCTCGGTGGTCCCCGGCTCCGGCGGTTCGGCTGCCGCCTCGGTTTCGGGTTCGGACTCCTCCTGCGCCTTCTTCGGCTTGGTCCGGCCCTTGCGCAGCTCCCCGATCACGGTGCCGCACACCGAGCGCAGCTGCTCGATGGAGATCGCTCCGGAACGCAGCACCCGGGGGACCGCGTACGTGAGGTCGACGATGGTGGAGGCCACCGGGCTCTCCGCCTCACCGCCGTCCAGGTACACCGCGACCTCGTCGCCGAGCTGCTCGATCGCGTCCTCCGCCGTGGCGGCGGCGGGCTGACCGGACTTGTTGGCGCTGCTCACCGCCATGGGACCGGTCTCCTTGAGCAGTTCCAGCGCGACCGGGTCCATCGGCATCCGCACCGCGACGGTGCCCTTGGTGTCGCCCAGGTCCCAGGAGAGACTGGGGGTGGCGGTGCACACCAGCGTGAGCGGGCCGGGCCAGAACTCCTCCATGAGGTCGCGGCCGTGGTTGCCCAGGTCCTCGATGAGCGCGGTGGCCGCGCGCATGGAGCCCACCAGGACCGGCGGCGGCATGTCCCGACCGCGGCCCTTGGCCTCCAGGAGGCCGGCCACCGCCTTCGGGCTGAAGGCGTCGGTCCCGATGCCGTACACGGTGTCCGTGGGCAGCACCACGAGTTCGCCTCGGCGTACCGCGGACGCGGCGTCGGCGATGCCGTCCTTGCGGGCCGTCTCGTCCGCGCAGTCGTAGATGCGGCTCACCAGCGTTCACCTCAATCTCGGTCGACCGGACCTGCTTGCCGGTCCTGCGGTGGGGATGGGGGGTGTGGTTCGGCGGCCACGGGGGCTAACCGTCGCCGTCGGCGCGGCGCATGACCACGAAGCGGTCGCGCCGGGCCATGTCCTTGCGGTTGAGGACGTCGCGCCAGCCCCGGTCCTCGGGGAAGAGTCGGGGGATGTCGATGCCCTGGCCGTCGTGGTGTTCCACGGCCATGGCGCCGCCGGGGCGGAGCAGCCTGCGGCCGACCGCCTCGAGTTCGCGGATCATGTCCAGCCCGTCCTCGCCGGACCACAGGGCGGGCGCCGGGTCGTAGTCGCGCACCTCGGGCGGGATCAGGCCCGCCTCCTGGGTGGGGACGTAGGGCGGGTTGCTGATGAGCAGGTCGACGCGGCCGTTCAGCTCGGGCAGGGCGGTGCGCATGTCGCCCTCGTGGGACGTGACGCGGTCGGCGTGCCCCGTGGCCTCGATGTTGCGGCGGGTCCACGCCAGGGCGCCGGGGTCGATCTCCACGGTGTGCACCCGGGAGCGGGGGACCTCCTGGGCGATGGAGATCGCGATCGCGCCCGAGCCGGAGCCGAGGTCCACGACGAGGGGGTCGGCCACGTCCATGGCGCGCAGGGTCTCGATGGCCCAGTCGACCATGATCTCGGTCTCCGGACGTGGAACGAAGACCCCCGGCCCCACCTGGAGCTCCAGGTAGCGGAAGTAGGCGCGGCCGGTGATGTGCTGGAGGGGTTCGCGCGCCTCCCGGCGGGAGACGCACTCCCAGTAGCGCGCGTCGAAGTCGGCGTCGGAGACGGCGTGGAGTTCCCCTCGACGGACACCGTGCACGAACGCCGCGAGTTCCTCGGCGTCCGTACGGGGTGAGGCCACGCCCGCCTCCGCGAGCCTCAGTGTGGCGCGGGCGACCTCGTCGAGCAGGAAGTTCATGATTGGGCGGCTTCGAGCCTCTCCTTGGTGTCCGCGTCCACCAGGGCCTTGACGACCCCGTCCAGTTCCCCGTCGAGGACCTGGTCGAGGTTGTAGGCCTTGTAGCCGACGCGGTGGTCGGAGATGCGGTTCTCCGGGAAATTGTAGGTGCGCACGCGCTCGGAGCGGTCCACGGTGCGGACCTGGCTCCTGCGCTCGGCGGAGGCCTCGGCGTCCGCGCTGGCCTGGGCCTCGGCGAAGATGCGGGCGCGCAGGATGCGCATGGCCTGCTCCTTGTTCTGGAGCTGGCTCTTCTCGTTCTGGCAGGAGGCCACGATGCCGGTCGGCAGGTGGGTGATCCGGACGGCGGAGTCGGTGGTGTTGACGCTCTGTCCGCCGGGCCCGGAGGAGCGGTAGACGTCGATGCGCAGATCGTTGTCGTTGATGACGATCTCGATCTCCTCGGCCTCGGGGACCACGAGGACACCGGCGGCGGAGGTGTGGATGCGCCCCTGGGACTCGGTGACCGGGACGCGCTGGACCCGGTGGACGCCGCCCTCGAACTTGAGCATGGGCCACACGCCGGAGCCGGGCTCGGGAGTGCCCCTGTTCTTGAAGGCGATCGTGATGTCCTTGTACCCGCCCAGGTCGGAGTGGGTGGCGTTGATGACCTCGGTCTTCCACCCCTGGCGCTCGGCGTAGCGCAGGTACATGCGGACCAGGTCTCCCGCGAACAGGGCGGATTCCTCGCCGCCCTCGCCGGCCTTGACCTCCATGATGAGGTTCTTGTCGTCGGCGGGGTCGCGCGGGACGAGCAGGACGCGCAGGCGCTCGGTGAGCTGCTCGGCCTCCTCCGTCAGGCGGTCGGCCTCCTCCGCGAAGGAGGAGTCCTCGGCGGCCAGCTCACGGGCGGCGTCGATGTCGTTCTCGACCTCCTTGAGCTGACGGTAGGCCTCGATGATCGGGGTGAGCTGTGAGTAGCGCTTGCCCAGCGTGCGCGCCTTGGCCTGGTTGGCGTGCACCTCGGGGTCGGCGAGCTGCTGTTCCAGCTCGTAGTACTCCCCAAGGAGGTCGTCCAGCTTCACTTTCCCACGTTCCCGTCTTGTCGCTCGCCCTGTCCGTCCGCCCCGTGAGGGGAACCGCCTGGATACCCGGTGGCGCCGCCCGCTCCTGGGAGGGGCGGCACCGCCGGGCGACGGGCAGCGCTAGCTGCGCTTGCCGAAGCGCTTCTCGAAGCGGGCGACCCGGCCACCGGTGTCGAGGATCTTCTGCTTGCCGGTGTAGAAGGGGTGGCACGCGGAGCACACGTCGGCGCGGATCTTGCCCTCGGTAACGGTGCTGCGCGTCACGAACTGGGCCCCGCAGGTGCAGGTCACCTCGGTCGGGACGTACTCGGGGTGGATTTCGGCCTGCATGTGTGTCTCCTTGCTAGTGCGCGACCGCCGGACGCATGACGACCGCACCACCGTCGGAGGTGGGGCGGTGTTCGTTGACCATGCGCGAACCGGTGTCGCGGCGATCCAGGTAAGAGGGCGGCGTGCACTCCCCCTCGGGAGGACGTCCGTTCCCTGATACCAGTTTGCCAGACCATCAACCATGCCGGGACCAGTACCTATTCCCGACCCTTCTCCGGCGCCCGCGAGCCGCTCGTCGTGCCCGGGAGGGGCTTGTGGCGGTCGTTGCGCCACAGCCACCACAGGGTGGCGGCGGTGGCCGCGAGGGTGAGGCAGAGCATGAGCAGACCGGCGTTGGCTCCGGGTCCGTGGATGAACAGGTACGCCAGCGAACCGGCCATCAGCAGGTAGTAGGTCAGCGGCACCACGGTCTGGCGGAGGATGTCGCCCTCCCTCCCGGCGAGGCCGACCACGGCGGAGGCGGCCACCACGTTGTGCACGGTGATCATGTTCCCCGCGGCGCCACCGGCGGCCTGGGCCGCGACGACGTTCTCCGGCGGGACGCCGATGCGTTCGGCAGTCGAGTGCTGGAACAGGGAGAACATGAGATTGGAGACGGTGTTGGACCCGGCCACGAAGGCGCCCAGGGCTCCGATCCAGGGTGCCAGCAGCGGCCAGTTGTGCCCGCCGAGCTCGGCGGCCCCGGTGGCCAGGGTGAGCGGCATGCTCTCCAGGGCGGTGGTGCCGAACTCCGACCCGGTGTTGATGAAGACCCGCACCAGGGGGACGGCGAAGAGCAGGGCGACGGCGGCCCCGGCCAGTTGGGAACCGGCCATCCGCCAGGAGTCGACGATCTCCCTGGCCCGCATGCGGTGCAGCCCGTAGGTGACGAGGCAGACCAGGATGAACGTGGCCCCGGGCGAGTAGAGGGGGGCGACGGAGTCCCCGATCGAGGTGCCGAGGATGTCGCTGGCGCCCACGGTGACGCCGGACAGCCACTCCTTGACCGGCTCCACGGTGCGGGTGGCCACGAGCAGGGCCGCGACC
This sequence comes from Nocardiopsis sp. SBT366, assembly GCF_001083815.1. Lineage (NCBI taxonomy): Bacteria > Bacillati > Actinomycetota > Actinomycetes > Streptosporangiales > Nocardiopsidaceae > Nocardiopsis > Nocardiopsis sp. SBT366. Next base: position 22,522 of record NZ_LAVM01000054.1, read on the forward strand.
AGGAGGTAGGGGGCCCACGCACTGAGGAACCCGACGCGGCGTCCGGTGTCGGACGGCTGGTCGCCGTTGCCGGACTCGATCCGCCCGGTCCAACGGGCCAGCCAGTCCTCCCTGGGCGGGAAGTCCCAGACCTGCTTCGGCATGAGGAAGCCCCTGCGCGCGGCGAGCACGACGATGACGAGGCCGGTGAGTCCGCCGAGGAGGCTGGTGAACTCGACCCCGAGGAAGTAGTTGTACAGAAGCGAGGGGACGGTCAGGGCCAGCCCGCTGAACAGAGCGAATTTCCACACTGCGAGGCCGTCGGAGAAGCGCCGGTTCTCTCCGTAGAAGCCGCAGAGCATGCAGCAGATCAGCAGCGGGACGAGGGTTCCGGTGATCGAGTGCAGCAGGACGGTCTGGAAGCCGATCTCGGTGACGTACTCGGGGAAGCTCATGCCGAGTTCGGACGCGCGGGCCGCCACCCCTCCCCCGCCGTCCAGGCCGCCTCCGACGCCGACGAGGATCGGGGTTCCGACCGCGCCGAAGCTGACCGAGGTGCTCTGGATGACCATCCCGACCATGACGGCGGCCATGGCGGGGAAGCCCAGGGCGAGCATGAGGGGGGCGACCACGGCGGCGGGGGTGCCGAACCCGGAGGCCCCCTCGATGAAGCTGCCGAACAGCCAGCCGATGATGATCGCCTGGATCCTGCGGTCGGGGGTGATGTCGGTGAAGGTGCGGCGGATGGTGGCGAGGCCCCGCTCCTGGTGAGCGTGGAGAGCAGGAGCAGCGCGCCGAAGATGATGTAGAGCAGGCCCGCGGCGAGGATCAGGCCCTGGAGTGTGGAGGCCGCGACGGCCGTCCATTCGGTCCGCCAGAAGAGGACGGCGATCGCGACCACGACGACGTATCCGGCGGGCATCGCGTACATGGCGGGGACACGGAACCCGACGAGCAGGACTCCGACGACCAGGATCGGGGTGAGCGCGAGAAGGCTGAGCAGGGCGAGGTTGTCCATCCAGGCGGCTCCCTGGTAGGGGGTGTGCACTCCGGCCCGCGTGACCCTACGTTCACGGACGAACACCCACCAGCCCCCCAATGTGATCCGAGACACATTGGTGATCATCGGCTTCCGCGCTCCGGAAACACCAACGAGGACGCCGACCCCGGACACACGAACGGCCCCCTCCCCGAACCCGGAGAGGGGGCCGCCGCGCCGTCACCCCGCGGTCGCGCGGGGCTCCGGAACGATCACGATCGCTCGGGGCCCACCGTGGTCTTCTGGATCTGCATGAGGAACTCGGCGTTGCTCTTGGACTCCTTCATCTTGTCCAGGAGCAGTTCGATCGCCTGCTGCGTGTCCAGGGCGTGCAGCACCCGGCGGAGCTTCCAGACGACGTTCAGCTCCTCCGGCGACATCAGGATCTCCTCCTTACGGGTGCTGGAGGCGTCCACGTCCACGGCCGGGAAGATCCGCTTGTCCGCCAGGGACCGGTTGAGCTTGAGCTCCATGTTGCCGGTGCCCTTGAACTCCTCGAAGATCACCTCGTCGGCGCGCGAGCCGGTCTCGACCAGCGCCGTCGCCAGGATGGTCAGCGAGCCGCCGCCCTCGATGTTGCGGGCCGCACCGAAGAAGCGCTTCGGCGGGTAGAGGGCGGTGGAGTCCACACCACCGGACATGATGCGTCCGCTGGCGGGGGCGGCCAGGTTGTAGGCACGGCCCAGGCGGGTGATGGAGTCGAGCAGGACGACCACGTCCATGCCCATCTCCACGAGCCGCTTGGCACGCTCGATCGCCAGGTCGGCGACGACCGTGTGGTCCTCGGCCGGGCGGTCGAAGGTCGAGTGGATGACCTCGCCCTTGACCGTGCGCTGCATGTCGGTGACTTCCTCGGGACGCTCGTCCACGAGGATGACCATCAGGTAGCACTCGGGGTTGTTCTCGGTGATCGCGTTGGCGATCGACTGCATCACCATCGTCTTGCCGGCCTTGGGCGGCGAGACGATCAGACCGCGCTGGCCCTTACCGATGGGCGCGACGAGGTCGATGATGCGTGTGGTGAGGATGTTCGGCTCGGTCTCCAGGCGCAGACGCTCCTGGGGGTAGAGCGGAACCAGCTTGGAGAACTCCTGACGACCCCTGGCCTGGTCCGGCGACATGCCGTTGACCGAGTCCAGGCGCACCAGCGCGTTGAACTTCTCGCGGCGCTCGCCGTCCTTGGGCTGGCGGACCGCACCGATGATGTGGTCGCCCTTGCGCAGGCCGTGCTTGCGCACCTGGGCCAGGGAGACGTAGACGTCGCTCTGCCCGGGGAGGTAGCCGGTGGTACGGACGAAGGCGTAGTTGTCCAGGATGTCCAGGATGCCCGCGACCGGCAGCAGGACGTCGTCCTCGCCGATGACCGGCTCCGGCTCCTGGCCTGCCCCGCGTCCGCCACGGCGGTCCCGGCGGTCCCGACGGCGTCCGCGGCGGCGGCCGCCACCGAAGTCGTCGTCGTCGTTGTTGTTCCCGCTGTTGCCGCGGCCCTGGTTCTGGTTCGGGTTCTGGCCGCCACCACCGCCGCCGCCCTGCTGACGGTCGGAGTTGTTGTTGGCGTTCTGGTCGTCACCGCCGCGGTTGCGGTTGCGACGGTTGCGCTGGCGCTCGCGACCCTGCCCGGACCTGGTGTCACGGTCCTCGGAGTCGGGGCCGTTCTTCTGGGGGGTGCTGGATGTCTTGGTCACGCTGCTCGCGGAGGTAGAGGAGTCGGTGCCGTCCACCGAGCGGGTCTGGTCACCGGACTCGTCGCCGCGCCTGCGGGACGAGCGGCGGTTACGGGAGGGCTTGTCACCCTTCCCACCCTGGGTCTCGGTCACGGCCTGGTCGGACGACCGCTCACCGGCGCTCCTGCGCGGTGCCTCGTCCGTGCCCGACTTGGCGGGAGACTGGGATTCGGCCGGGCCGTCAGTTGCCTCGACCTTACCGGCCTTGGGAGCGGTGTCGGCTTTCTTTCCGGATTTGGCCGACGCGGGACCGCCGACCGGGCCGCCCTGCTTGGCCTCGATCGCGGCGATGACGTCGCTCTTGCGCATGCGCCCCGTACCGGTGATGCCCATGCTCGACGCGAGCTTCTGGAGCTCGGGGAGCTTCTGGGCGGCGAGCCCGGTGCCGCGCGAGGCCGTGCGAGGCCGCGTGGTCGTGGCCTCCCCGGCCTCCGAGGAGGCGTCGGTGCTCTTCTTGCTGTCGACCGCCGCGTCCGTTCGGAGTTCGGTGGTGTCGCTCACTAAGGGTCCTTCCCAAGGAGCGGGCTTCGGCCGTCAGCGGATTGCATGAGCGGCCGGCCCGGTGGTGCGAACCGGCAGGGGCCGGGTAGGGCGTGCCCCACGTGGATGTCGGAAACCGGCGAAGACGGTCCCCTACCCAATCGCGGCGGGCTCTGGGTACAGCCAGACGTCGGGGCGGGTGGCTCGGAGGTTTTGCCTGTCTACCCTGAGGACACGCCCGACCATGACGGAGGAGCGTACTCGGGAGACGTGGGCACAGCGGGAAATCCGCTGGATCGACACTTGGGCCACCGCTTCCAACAGGTCGAGAGATCGGACCGCCGGAGTATGGGACGCGGAAGCCGTTGTGGCGGATGAGCACACGCCCCGCAACGGGGCATCTGGTGCTTCACCAAGCCTAACATCACCAGAGGCCACGGCTATTCCTCGACACAGATGCTACGGATGGGGAGATGGGGTCCGCACCCCCGCCGGCTCGATGTGCAGGGGGCGTATGTCCCAATCATTACCCGCCCGTCGACGAATCGAATCAACCTGTCGGATGATTTCCGGCGAATCCTCCTGCGCCCGGCCCCCTGGAACAGAGCACAGAACGAGGACCGTGGGTCCCGCACCGGACACCACCGCCGGGAGTTTCTCGTGTTGACGCAGGTCACGGATGAGTTCGAGGGTACGCGGCATCGCCGGGGCCCGGTACGCCTCATGTAGCCGATCCTCCGTGGCCGCGTACAGGGATTCGGTCTGGCCACAAACGGCCGCCGTCATCAGCGCGGCGCGTCCCGCGTTGAAGGCCGCGTCCGCGTGGGAGACGGTCTCGGGCAGGAGGCCCCGCGCGCGCTCGGTGGACAGCCGCCACCCTGGCACACACAGCACGGGCAGCATCCGCTCGTCCGGCGTGAGCCGCGCGGCGCCCCAGGACTCGCCGTCGCGGAAGGCGACGGTGTAGCCGCCGTGGACACAGGGCGCCACGTTGTCCGGGTGGCCCTCGATGTCCGCGGCGACCCGGTAGATCCAGTCCCGGTCCGGGCCTCCCCCGGGGCCGGTCCGGCCCAGCAGCGCCGAGGCCGCCGCGACCCCGCCCACGATCGCCGACGAGGACGAACCCAGCCCGCGCGCGTGCGGAATCCCGTTCACGCAGTGCAGGTCCAGCCCGGGGAGCTTCTCCCCGACCCGCTCGAAGGCCTCCCGCATGGCACGGACGACGAGGTGGCGCCCGTCCAACGGCACCTCGCCCGCGCCCTCCCCCTCGACCCGGATACGGACCTCACCGTCGGCGCGCGTCGCCACGTGGAACTCGTTGTACAGCTGGACGGCCAGACCCAGCGCGTCGAAGCCCGGCCCGAGGTTGGCGCTGGTCGCCGGGGCCCGGACGGACACCCGGTCGGGACGTGGTGGGGTCACTTCGATTCCTATCTCTTTGGGCCTTGCCGGTTCGCTTCGGCCCGTGTTCGCTGCGCCTTCTTGGGGTTCGGCTTCGCTTCGACCCGTGTCCCGCGCCTTCGCGGTGAACCTTCGGCGCCTGGTGTGACGGCTTGTTCTCGCGATCCCACCTCCACCACCTCCGGAACCCTCTCCGACGCCGAACCAAGCCCCCTTGGAGCCGGGGCGTACACAAGCGGACTCTCGTCCGAGGCTCGGGTGGACGGTCGGCTGTCGCCTCGTGGCTGAGGCTGGTTGGGCGTCCCGGCCGAACGGACACTCCACGCGACCGGGACACCCGGTCGGCCGATCCGTCCTTGGCGCGGGTAGGCGGTCAGGTCCGCTCCGCTGCGAGCGGACAGGCGTTCAGCCGAGCGGACAGTCCCGGAGGCTGACATACCCAGTCCGGCTTCCGCCTTGGCGCGGGCGCGCGGCCGGGTCCTGGCCAGTGACGGCGGACGGGCGTCTCGCCGAACCGACACTCTGGGACACCCGGTCAACCGTTCGCCCCTGGCGCGGGTCCGCGCTCAGGTCCCCGACCGCCGCCGGGGCGGTCGGCTCCGGGGCTGCCCTTCCCGCGGGTCCGAGGTCGAGGCTCAGGCGAGGTCGAGGGCCCTGGCGGCTGCCAGGGCGTCGACGGGCACGGTGGTGGCGGAGGAGGCTCCGGCCAGCGCCCAGTCGGGGTCCTTGAGGCCGTTTCCGGTCACCGTGCACACGATGCGGCTGCCCTTGGGGACCAGACCGGCCTGGGCGGCCTGGAGGAGTCCGGCCACGCTGGCGGCGGAGGCAAGTTCGACGAACACGCCCTCCTCGGCCGCGAGGAGCTTGTAGGCGGCCATGATCTGCCGGTCGGTGACCTTGTCGATGAGGCCGCCGGACTCGTCGCGAGCCTGTTCGGCGAGCTTCCAGGAGGCGGGGTTGCCGATCCGGATCGCGGTGGCGATGGTGCTCGGGCTGGTCACCGGGGCGCCGTCGACGATGGGCGCCGAGCCGCTGGCCTGGAAGCCGAACATGCGCGGGGCCTTGGTGGAGACGCCGTCCCCGGCGTACTCGGTGTAGCCCATCCAGTAGGCGGTGATGTTGCCCGCGTTGCCGACCGGGATGCAGTGGATGTCCGGGGCGTCGCCGAGGGCGTCCACGATCTCGAAGGCCGCGGTCTTCTGTCCCTGGAGGCGGTAGGGGTTGACCGAGTTCACCAGCGCGACCGGGTAGTCGACGCTGAGCTTGCGGGCCAGTTCCAGGCAGTCGTCGAAGTTGCCGTCGACCTGGAGGAGGCGGGCGCCGTGCACGAGTGCCTGGGCGAGCTTGCCCATGGCGATCTTGCCCTGGGGCACCAGCACGGCGCAGGTCATGCCCGCGCGGATGGCGTAGGCGGCGGCGCTGGCGCTGGTGTTGCCGGTGGAGGCGCAGATGACGGCCTTGGCGCCGTCCTCGGCTGCCTTGGTGATGGCCATGGTCATGCCCCGGTCCTTGAAGGAACCGGTGGGGTTGAGGCCCTCGACCTTGAGGAGGACCTCGCATCCGGTGAGCTCGGATACGCGCGTGGCGGGCAGCAGCGGGGTGCCGCCCTCCTGGAGGGTGACGACGGGGGTGTTCTCGTTGACGGGAAGGCGGTCGCGGTACTCCTCGACGATGCCTCGCCACGCCCGTGCCATGCTCACGACGGTGTCCCTTTCGGGTGGATGCTGTTGCGCTGGACGCGCGGCCGTACCCGGCGCGCGTGGGGATGCGGGCGGGGCGTCGCGGGAGCGATCGGCCCCACCTGCTACGAGTCTATGACCCAGCCCGAGCTGTCTTGCATCTCGGGAAGGTGTTTCTCACCATGTGGACACCCCGTCCGGGGGCGCGCGAGGGCGCGTCCCCGGGACACGGGCTACTCCTGGAAGGTCTCCACGCGCATCACGCTGGCGACGTCGCGGACCATCGGGTGCGCGCTGAGCTTCTCGACGGTGCTGCTCAGGGCGGCGTCGGGCGCGGGGTGGCTGACCAGCACGAGCTGGGCGTCGTCCCCCGTCCCCTCCTGACGCACGTTCTTGATGGACACCCCGTGGTCGGCGAAGATCTCGGCGACCTTGGAGAGCACACCGGGGCGGTCGGCCACGTCCAGCGCCACGTGGTAGCTGGTGATGGTGTGGCCCATGTCGTGCACCGGAAGGCCCGTGTCGTGGGCGCCCTCAGGCACCGACGTGTGGGCCAGGCGGTTGCGGACCACCGCCACCAGATCGCCCAGGACGGCACTGGCGGTGGGCGTGCCCCCGGCCCCGGCACCGTAGAACATGAGGCGCCCGGCGGACTCGGCCTCGACGAACACCGCGTTGTAGGCCTCCTTGACGCTGGCCAGGGGGTGTCCGACCGGCAGCATCACCGGGTGGACGCGCACGCCCACCGACTCCCCGTCCTCCGAGCGCTGGCAGATGGCCAGGAGTTTGACGACGCAGCCCATCGCACGGGCACTGGCGATGTCGGCGGCCGACACCGCGGTGATGCCCTCGCGGTGGACGTCGGCCGCGGTCACCCGCTGGGTGTGGAAGGCCAGCCGGGCCAGGATCGCGGCCTTGGCCGCGGCGTCGAAGCCCTCGACGTCCGCCGTGGGGTCGGCCTCCGCGTACCCGAGGGTCTGGGCCTCCTCCAGGGACTCGGTGAAACCCGAGCCCAGGGAGTCCATGCGGTCCAGCACGTAGTTCGTGGTCCCGTTGACGATGCCCAGGACCCGGTTGACCCTGTCACCGGCCAGGGAGTCGCGCAGCGGTCGCAGCAGCGGGATGGCCCCGGCCACGGACGCCTCGTAGTAGAGGTCGACCCCGGCCGTACGCGCCGCCGCGTGCAGCGTCTGGCCGTCCTCGGCGAGCAGCGCCTTGTTGGCCGTCACCACGGACTTGCCCGACTTGATCGCGGCGAGCATCAGCGAACGGGCCGGTTCGATCCCGCCGATGACCTCCACCACGACGTCGATGTCCGGGCGGGTGACCAGCGCCGTGGCGTCGGTGGTCAGCAGCGCCGGGTCGACGCCGCGGTCGCGGTCCAGCCGACGGACCGCGATACCGCCGATCTCGATCGGCGTGCCGATCCGCGCGGCCAGTTCCTCGGACTGCTCGTTGACCAGGCGGACGACTTCCGAACCCACAACGCCGCATCCGAGCAGCGCCACCTTCATCGCCATTTGGGCGTGACTCCCACTTCTCTCGTGTCCGAACTGCCGGGCACCGGTGCGGCGCCCGCGGGGCGGACTGTTCAGCCTACGTCGAGACGGAGGAGGTCCTCCTCGTTCTCCCTGCGCACGATCACCCGTGCGTTCTCGTCCCGGACCGCCACCATGGCGGGACGGGGCAGGTGGTTGTAGTTACTCGCCATGGAGTAGCAGTAGGCGCCCGTGGCGGCGACCGCCACCAGGTCGCCCGGCCTCAGGTCGGCGGGCAGGTGGAGGTCGTGAACGATGATGTCACCGCTCTCGCAGTGCTTGCCGACCAGGCGGGAGAGCATCGGCTCGGCGTCGCTCTCCCGGGACACCAGCTGGCTCGTGTACTCGGAGCCGTAGAGGGCGGTGCGGATGTTGTCGCTCATCCCGCCGTCCACGCTCACGTAGGTGCGGATGCCCTCGACGTCCTTGACGGTGCCGACCTCGTACACGGTGATCCCGGCCGGACCGGCCACGGCGCGCCCGGGCTCCACGGCGATGCGCGGCATGGGCAGGTCCGCGTCCTCGCACTCACGGCGCACGATCTCGGTGAGGCTGGCCGCGATGGTGCCGGGGTCGAGCGGGTCGTCCCCGGCGGTGTAGGCGATGCCGAGGCCGCCGCCGAGGTCGAGTTCGGCGAGGGTGATGCCCAGCTCCTCGTGGATCCGGGTGAGGAAGCGGGTCACACGGCGGGCGGCGACCTCGAAGCCCGACGTGTCGAAGATCTGCGAGCCGATGTGCGAGTGCAGCCCCACCAGCTCCAGGTGGTCGGCGGCCAGGACGCGGCGGACCGCCTCGCCGGCGGCGCCGGTGCTCAGCGCGAAGCCGAACTTCTGGTCGTCGTGCGCGGTGGCGACGAACTCGTGGGTGTGCGCCTCCACCCCGGTGGTGACCCGGATGAGCACCCGGGGGCGGGCGCCGGACTCGGCGGCCACCGCCTCCAGGCGGTCGATCTCGTCGAAGGAGTCCAGGATGATCCGGCCGACACCGGCCTCCACGGCGCGGCGCAGCTCGGACACCGACTTGTTGTTGCCGTGCATGGCGACGCGGTCTGTCGGGACCCCGGCGGCCAGGGCGACGGCCAGCTCGCCCCCGGAGCAGACGTCGAGCTTGAGCCCCTCCTCGACCACCCAGCGGGCGACGGCCCTGGTGAGCAGGGCCTTGCCCGCGTAGTAGACGTCGGCGTCGGCGAAGGCCGTGGAGTAGGCGCGGGCGCGGGCGCGGAAGTCCTCCTCGTCCATGACGAAGAGCGGGGTGCCGTACTCGGCGGCGAGGGCGCGCACACCGACGCCGCCGATGGTGAGCTCACCTTCGGAGCGACGCGCCGTGGCGGGCCAGATCCGCGGGTTCAGGGCGTTGAGGTCCTCCGGCGGCAGCGGCGGGTTCTCCTCCGGCAGGACCTCCGCGTGGCGGGATCCGGCGGGGTGGGCGTAGCGGCTCATGGCGGTCTTTCGGCTGGGACTGCGGTACGTCTGGGCGGTGCTGTGTTCTGCGCGGGGGAGGTTCCGGGCGGGTCGGGACGGTTCGCTCCGCCCCATTGTCCACCAAGCCGATCGGAACACAGGGGTTGGGCTGGCCCCACCGGGTTCGCGGCCGCGGGTGTCTACAGCCTTGTGGGCGCTGACACCCCGAGCAGGAAGAGGCCGGTGCCGACCACACCGGCGACGGCGGCGGGCAGCGCGGGGTCGAGCGCGGCCCAGGTCGGTTCCGGCTCCGTGGCCGGTTCGGCTCCGGCGGTGGAACCGGTCCGCCATTCATCGTAGGCACTGGTCAGCGCCTCCAGGTATCTCACCAGGATATGGGGTTCCTCTCGACGCGCCGCCGTGTCCAGGACGCTGGGGCCGTCGAAGAGGAGTCCGCGCACCTTCGCGCCGTGTTCGTGGTGGCAGCGCGCCCGCGTGGTTGTTCGCCCCGTGGCGGCCGACTGATCCGCCGCCCGCTGATCCGCCGCCCAGCGCGTGCTGCTCAGCGCGTGCGCGTGGGCGTAGCGGAGCCGGAAGGCGGGGTTGGCGTCGGTGAGCCGGGCCCAGGATCCGGGGTTGTCCGCGGAGGGCAGCACCGGCAGGTCGCGGCCGGTCGTCTCGTTCTCCCGGGGACGTTCGGGAACCGAGCGGCAGAACGCGACCCGGGCGCTGGCCTCGCCGATCCGGCCGAGCGCGCGGCCCGAGGGCGTGAACAGTGCGGACTGGTCGGTGTCCAGATAGCGGTCGCGCCAGGAGACCTCGCCTCCGGGGCTCGGCGGCGGGGGACCGCCGTCCACGGCCATGGCGATGCGGGCCCGGGCGTCGGCGCGGGCGTAGCGGCGGGCCTGGGCGAGGGGACCGGCCTCATGCAGGTCCGAGTGGGGCCACTCCCCCGTCCCGGTCCAGGACCGGCCGGTGAGGTAGCGGGGGCCGTCCGCCGCCGCTTGGAGGAGGCTCTGGCGCTGTTCGCAGGTGAAGGTGAAGTTGGCGAAGCCGCGCTGGTCCGTGTGGACGTGCGCGAAGCCCGTGTCGGGTTCGCCCTCGTCGGCCATGGCGGCGATCCGGGCGACGATGCGTCCGGACACCGTGAGCCGGTGGGAGTCCTCACGGCCACGGGGGAGCCCCTCGCGCAGGCGTCCGACCAGGCGGGGCGCCAGGGCGATCGCGGCGTCGGCGCCCTCGTCCGCGTGGTCGGCGCGCGGCCACACGAAGGGGACGTCGGCGTCGCCGAGCCCGAAGGCACCCACGGCCGCCCTTCGGACGAGGGTCTCCAGTTCGAGTGGGGTCACGCCGCTCCCCCGATCCCGCCGTCGCCCTCCCCGAGGAGCGCCCGGATCAGGTCGACCAGCTCGTCGGGGTCGAAGGGCTTGGTCAGGTATTCGTCGACACCGATCCGCTCACCGCGTCTGCGGTCCTCCGTCTGCGCGCGGGCGGTCACCATGACGATGCGGCGCGTGAAGCCGTCGGACCGCAGCCGCTCGACCGTGGACCAGCCGTCGAGGCGGGGCATCATCACGTCCATGGTGATGACGTCGGGCTCGACGTGGCCGACGCGGTCCAGGCAGTCCTGACCGTCCATGGCGGTGAACACCTCGAACCCCTCCAGTTCGAGGTTGAGGCGGATGAGTTCGCGGATGACCTCGTCGTCCTCGACGACGAGAACCCGTGCGGGAAGGGCGTTCACGCCCGTGACACTACCGCCGCCGAGCCGGGCCGCACCACTGGAATCCAGTATCCGCGGGGGGCCGCGGCGGGCCCGGCGCTCGGGTGGCCAACCATCCCGGAACCCCTGCTACAGTTGTTCTCGCAGCAGCGCGCCCCCTTAGCTCAGGGGATAGAGCACCGGCCTCCGGAGCCGGGTGCGCAGGTTCGAATCCTGCAGGGGGCACAGCTAGCAGAGACCGGCGGAGACCACGTCCCGCCGGTCTTTCGCGTTTCCCGGGCCGCGACGTCCCCTCGGGGCCGTCCACCGGCCGTCACGGACCGGCCCGCATCGGGGCTCGTACCGGCCCTCACATCGGACCTCACACTGGTGACGCGATCAGCGGCCAGGAACCGTCGACCACCGCTTCGGGGTTCCGGCGGCGCAGGTACTCCTGGAAGCTGGCGGACTGCTCCCCCTTCCACTTGACCTGTGCGGCGTGCAGCTCCTCGGCCGAGTACGCGGCGATCTCCGGGTGGGTGGCCGCGATCCGCCAGGCGAGGCGTGCGGCGGCCAGGGCGTCGGCGGCCGCACCGTGTGCCTCCTCCTGGGCGAGTGGGACCTCGTAGTGCGCGCAGACGTCGACCAGCTTGCGGGAACCGCGCCGGAAGGTGTCCACCTGCTTGTCGAGGACCAGCGGGTCCACCACCAGCGGCTGGGCGGTCAGGGGCCGGTCGGGGCGGTGGCGCGCGAGTTCGCGGTCCAGGAGGGTGAGGTCGTAGGGGGCGTTGTAGACCACCACGGGCACCCCGTCGGAGATGACCTCCTCCAAGGCGGCGGCGATCTCGTTGACCACCTCGGCGGCCGGGCGCCCCTCGGCACGCGCGTGTTCGGTGGTGACGCCGTGGATGTCGGTGGCCTCCTGCGGGATCTCGATGCCGGGGTCGGCCAGCCAGGTGGTGACGTCCTTGGTCCTGCGGGTGGGGTCGATACGCCACAGGGCCGCGGTGACGATCCGGTCGCCCTCCACGTCCAGGCCGGTGGTCTCGATGTCGAAGGCGGCCATGGGCCGGGTGTGCCAGGGGGTGTTCACGTGTCTCCTCGTGTGCTCGGTTCGGTGGGATGGTCGGGGGGTGGGTCGGTGTGTTCGGTGAGCGCGGTGACGCAGGCGCGGATCGCCGGGGTCTCGGCGTCGGCCCGCCACACCGCCTTGATCGTCCTTCGCAGGGGTGGGTCGGTGGGCAGGAACAGGACTCCCTCCGGTGCGGTGCGGCGGCCGAGGTCAGGGACGAGCGCCATGGCCAGCCCTGCGGCCACCAGCTCCAGTTGGGAGGGGATCTCGGCGAGTGTGTACCTGATGTCGGGTTCGACGCCCCGGGACCGCAGGGCCTGGAGGATCGCCTCGTAGGGCTCGGTGCCCGCCGGACAGCTGGCCCAGGGCAGACCGCCGGGTTCCGCGAGTGCGGCGAGGTCGACCGGAGACGGTTCGGCGCGGGGGTGGCCCGGCGGGAGTGCGAGGCACACCCGTTCCTCCAGGAGCTCCACCGTGCGCACTCCGGCGGGCAGCGCGACCGGGCGGCTGGACCAGCTCTCGGCCAGGACCAGGTCGAGTTCCCCGCGCAGGAGCGGGGGGATCAGGGAGACCACCTCGCCGTCACGGACCGTGGGGACCAGCCGGGGGTGTTCGGTGAGCAGGTCGGACAGGGCGCCGGGGAGCAGGTTGCGCACGGCGCTGCCCACACCGCCCAGCCGCAGGGGGCCGAGGATCTGCCGATCAAGGGCGGCGAGGTCGGTCTGCGCCTCGCTGACCTGGGCCAGCACCCGGTCCGCGTGTGCGGCCAGGACCCGGCCCGCGTGAGTGAGCCGCACGGTGCGTCCGTCGGGTTCGAGCAGGCGCTGCCCGGCCTCCCGCTCCAGTTTGGCGAGCTGCTGGGACATGCCCGACGGGGTGACGTGCAGGACCCTGGCCGCACGCGCGATGGAACCGTGGGTGCGTACGGCGGCCAGCGCCGTGAGTCGTTCCATGCTGAACACGTAAGCAACACTACTGATCACCGGCGACAAATCATCGCTTTTGTTTCAGGGTCGGAGGCGGCAACCTGGTCCTGTGGCTCGCACGCGGCGGGGCGGACGGCGGTGAAGGGGGCGCGGAACCAGTGTCGGGAACGGACACGAGACGGACGGAGCGGGGGTCGGTGCTGGACCGGGCCAACCCCGTGGTGCTGGCGATCGTGGGATCGGCCACCACCTCCGCCACGGGGGTGTTCGTGAAGCTGTCCGGTGCCAACACCGGGACGGCCGCCTTCCTGCGGTGCGCGCTGGCGCTGTTCGTTCTGGTCCCGATGGCCCTGGTGGAGCTCCGCCGGGTGGGACCGCGGGCGCTGCGCCTGGTGGGGCTGGACCTGGTGGCGGGTCTGCTGCTGGGTGTGGACTACGTGCTCTGGGTGGCGAGCATCCAACACGTCGGCGCGGGGATGGCGACCGTCCTGCTCAACGTCCAGGTGGTGGTCTTCCCGCTGCTGGCGTGGGTGTTCCTGGGCGACCGCGCGCCTCTGCGGTTCCTGCTCGCGGTGCCGGTGATGCTGGTCGGGGTGGCCCTGACAGCCGGGGTGGTCGGTCCGGGCGCGGGCGCCGTCTCCGAGGGTGATCCGTGGCTCGGCCTGGCCTACGGCTGCGCGGCCGGGGTGACCTACGCGGGCTACCTCTTCCTGTCCCGGCTCGGCGGCGGCCAGGGGCACACGGTGACTCCGGTGTGCGTCTCCACCGCCTCGGCCGCGCTGGCCGCCGGAGTGCTGGGCGCGCTGTGGAGCGGGATCGACCTGGCCTCGCTGGACACCATGGCGTGGGTGTGGCTGGCGATGCTGGCGCTGACCGGGCAGGTGCTGACCTGGCTGCTGGTGGGGTCGGCCCTGCCCCGGCTGACCGCCAGCACCGGCGCCGCGATCCTCGTGCTGCCGCCGGTGCTGGCGGTGGCCATGAGCGCGGTCTTCCTGGGTGAGCGGGTCACGCCCGTGCAGTTGGGCGGCTGCGTGCTGGTGGTCCTGGCGATCTGGCTGTCCCAGCGCCAGCGGCGCTGAGAACGCGGGCCCGAGTCGTTCGACCACTCGCCGGGCGACGACCCGGGCCCGGGTCGAGACGGCCAGCGAGATCCTGGACGCCGCCGGCCCCCCCCGGGCTCGCCCCGCTCGTGGGGCCCATGTGCGGACCCCGCCCGAACCCGGCGCCCGCGGCGACCGACCGGGGCGCGGCGTGAGCGCTCCCCGCCCCTGGTGGGCGGCGAACCCGTCCATTAGCGTCGGGGCATGAAGTTTCTGGTACGTGAACGCGTGTTCGACATCGGCGACGACTTCTGGGTGACGGACGAACAGGGCACCAAGGTGTTCTGGGTGGACGGCAAGGCCCTGAGGTTGCGCACCACCTTCGAGCTGAAGGACCCCAAGGGCGAGGTCCTCATGGTGATCCGCAAGAAGCTCTTCAAGGTCCGCGACCAGATGTGCGTGGAGCACGACGGCTCGACCGTCGCCACCGTCCGCAAGCGGCTCTTCAACCCGGTCCGCGACAAGCTCAACGTCGAGATCAAGGGCGGCGGGGACTGGGAGGTGATCGGGAGCTTCTTCGACAAGGAGTACTCGATCAGCGACAAGGAGGGCACCGTCGCGGTCGTGTCCCGCAAGTGGTTCCGGATGCGCGACACCTACGCCGTGGACGTCAACACCCACCGGCGCGACCTCGCCGGGGACCCCGCCCTGGTGATCGCGGTCGCCGTCGCCGTGGACGCCCTGACCAACGACGACGGTGACGACGACTGACCCCGAACGGGCCGGGGCGACCCCGCCGCCCCGGCCCGGGCGGACGCCCGCCGTCCCCGCGCGCCCTCCCGGTTCTCGGGTGTGCGCCCCGGTGTCTAGGCGTCCCTGCGGACGAACCGCACCGCGGCCACCAGCCACACGACCGCCACCCAGGCGGCCATCACCAGTCCGCCCTGAGCCGCGCCCAGCCCGTAGGCGCTCTCCCGGGACTCCAGGTACATCAGCGAACCGGCGCGGTCCGGCAGCAGGTCGGCGAGGTCGGTGACCATGGACAGAAACTGCGACAGGGCCAGCACCAGTGCCACCAGGATCGTCAGCGGGGCCACCGCGCTCCGTGCGAGCACCGCGCAACCCGCCGCCAGCAGGGACAGCAGCACCCAGTACAGGACAGCCCCGGCCATGGGGGCGAGGATCGCGCCGTCGAACACCTCCGAGAGCGGCAGCCCGTGCTCTCCCAGACCGAGCTGGGCCGCCACGAAGGCCGAGGGCACGGTGACCAGCGCCACCAGGGCGGAGAACAGCGCCACCACGGTGGCCTTGGCCGCCAGGAAGCGCAATCGCCCGGGCACGGCCAGCAGCGACGTGCGCACCCGCCCGCCGCCGAACTCACCACTGACCGCCAGGACCCCCAGCACCACCATTCCGGCCTGACCGAAGTAGACGGCCTGGAACCCCTCACCGACCGGGGTGAAGTCCAGCCCGGCCCGCGCGGGGTCGTCGTCCAGGAGTCCGGCGATCGTCCAGCTCGCGATGGCCGCGAGCCCCACGGTGACCACGAGGGTCGCCACCATCGACAACGGCACCACCGGCAGGGTGGCCAGTTTGCGCCCCTCCGAGCGCACGAGCAGCATCAGGACGCACCTTCCCTCGTGCCGGAGGTGAGGGCGAAGAACGCGTCCTCCAGGGAGTCGTGGCCGACGGTCAACTGGTCCGGGCCGCCCCGCGCGACCATCCGCCCACGGTGGATCACCACCAGGTGGTCGGCGATTCGGGAGATCTCGTCCATGAGGTGGCTGGACAGCAGCACGGTGCGTCCCTCCTCGGCCAATCCGCGGGTGAAGGACCGCATCCACCGGATGCCCGCCGGATCGAGCCCGTTGACCGGCTCGTCCATGATCACCACCTGTGGATCTCCCAGCAGGGCGGCGGCGAGGTTGAGCCGCTGTCCCATACCCAGCGAGAAGGTGCGCACCCGGGCACGGGCGGCCCGCTCCAGGTCGACACGGCGCAGCGTCTCGTCGACGCGGCCCAGCGGAAGCCCGTTGGCGCGGGCGATCCACGCCAGGTGGGCGCGTGCGGTGTGCGAGGGATGGGCGCCCCCGAGGTCGAGCTGGGCACCGACGACCCCGGCCGGTCGTCGCAACGAGGTGTAGGGGACCCCGGTGACGGTGGCGGTTCCGGCGTCGATCCGGTCCAGGCCCAACAGCATGCGCAGGGTGGTGGACTTGCCTGCCCCGTTGGGTCCGAGGAACCCCGTGACCTGGCCGGGAGCGGCGGTGAAGGTCAGTCCGTCGACGGCTGTGTGGGCACCGTAACGTTTCGTGAGTCCGCGAATCTCGATCATGGACCCATGGTCGTCTTCGGGGGTGGCTCGGCACATCGGCCCATGGTGGACAGTCGGTCGTCAACCCTGGGGGACACACGGGTCCTCACCGAGCGTGTCGGCGGTGGTCAGGCGACCCGTACCAGGCCACTCTCGTAGGCGAAGACGACCAGTTGGGCCCGGTCTCGCGCGTCGAGTTTGGCGAGCAGGCGACTCACGTAGGTCTTGACGGTGGAGTGGCTCAGGGTCAGCTCCCCGGCGATCTCGGTGTTCGAGAGCCCCCGGCCGATCAGCGTGACGACCTCCCTCTCGCGCGGAGTCAGGCCGGAGGCGTCCACCCGCCAGGGCGCGGCCTCGAGGCGCGGCCCGCCGGAGCGGACGACGTCGGCGATGAGGCGCCCGGTGACCTCCGGAGCGAGCAGAGCCTGCCCGTCCGCGACCAGGCGCAGGGCGCGGAGCAGCTCCTCAGGGCGGGTGTTCTTGAGGAGGAACCCGCTGGCACCGGCCCGCAGTGCCCCGTACACGTACTCGTCGAGGTCGAACATGGTGAGGACGATGACACGGGTGGTGTCGGAGTTGGCGCAGATGTGCCGGGTGGCGGTGAGTCCGTCGAGGTCGGGCATGCGCACGTCCATGAGGACGAGGTCGGGTGCCGTGTGCGCGACGAGGTCGAGGGCCTCCCGACCGGTTCCGGCCTCGGCGACCACGGTCATGCCGGGGTCGTTGTCGACGAGCATGCGCAGGGAACCGCGC
The DNA here is from genome assembly GCF_001083815.1 of Nocardiopsis sp. SBT366. NCBI lineage: Bacteria > Bacillati > Actinomycetota > Actinomycetes > Streptosporangiales > Nocardiopsidaceae > Nocardiopsis > Nocardiopsis sp. SBT366. Next base: position 39,569 of record NZ_LAVM01000054.1, read on the forward strand.
AGCAGCTCCTGGTCGTCGGCGATGAGCACGCGGACGGGATCGCGCCGGGTGTCGATCATCGTTGCCCTTCCGTGGGGCGGGGGTGGGC
>NZ_LAVM01000055.1:0-38631 GCF_001083815.1 Nocardiopsis sp. SBT366
GGTCAGCCTAGGGGGGGGGGGGGGCGTCGGCACGCCCCCGACGCCCCGCGTTCAGGGGCGCACGGGTGGCTGGGGGCGGTCGCCGGGGTGCCCGGCTCCGGGTCGGTGCACCCCGGGGCCTCCACCGAGAACACCTTCGCGGAGCGGCGCCTTCCGTCACCACAGCGGAACCGCCTCCGGGCGACGATGCGGTTCGTTCGTGTGGCCACGATGTGGGCGGCGTACCGGCTGGCCGGGTCGAGGCCCGTGCGGCACCACGCTGCCGCCGCGCTCCCGGGAGGCGGCGGCATCCTCCCCCCCCCGGGACCACGCAAGTGGCCGAACGCACCGGCCACCCGTACCGGGCCCGGGTCAGCGTTCCCGGTTGAAGGCCCAGACCGACAGCGGGGCGAACACCACGACCAGCGCGGCCGACCAGACCAGCGTGAGGGCGACCGAGTCACCCGCCGGGGTACCGGTGAGCAGGGATCGGGCGGCGTCCATGGCGTGGGTGACCGGGTTGGTCCCGGCCCAGGCCCGCAGCCAGTCGGGCAGGGTCTCGACCGGCGCGGCCATGCTGGTGCCCAGCAGCAGCGGCAGGATCGCGACGAAGGTGATCGCCATGACGGCTCCCTCGTCGCGCAGCAGCACGCCCAGGAACACCATCACCCAGCTCAGGCCGAATCCGAAACCGATGGCCAGCGCGCAGGCGGCGATCGCGGAGCCGGGATCGGTCTCCACGCGAAAGCCCATCAGGTGCCCGATCGCGAACAGGACCAGCACCGTGACCAGGTAGCGGACCAGGTCGGCCAGGACGGAGCCCAACAGAGGGGCCGAGCGGCCGATGGGCAGGCTCCGGAAGCGGTCGTGGACGCCCTTCTTCATGTCGATGTTGATGGTCAGTCCCGACGAGAGCATTCCGGCGATGCCCGCGCCCATCACCAGGACGCCCGGGAAGAGGTACTGGAGGTAGGCGCCGGTGGAGCCGGACACCGACCCGCCGAACAGGTACACGAACAGGACCATGAACAGGGCCGGGGTCATCACGCCGTTCACCAGTGAACCCGGGTTGCGCAGGGACTTGGCCAGGCCGCGCCGGGCCAGCACCAGGCTGTGCCGGATGAGGGGCGCGGGGCGAGGGGCGGCCGTTCGTGTCTCGACGGTGCTCATGCGGCGGACTCCTGCTCCGTGTCGGTGTTCCGGGGTGCTCCGGTCAGCGCGAAGAACACCTCGTCGAGGCTGGGCAGGTGCAGGGAGAACTCGGTCACCGTGATCCCCCGCGCCCGCAGTTCCCCGGCCACGTCCCAGGCCGAGGAGTCACCCTCGACCGGGACGGACAGGGTGTGGCGGGCGCGCTCGGGCTCGCGGCCCGTGACCCGCCGCATGACCTCCGCGGCCTCCTCGGCTCGAGCGGGGTCGGCGGTCCGGAGGGACACGGCCTGCCCGCCCACCACGCGTTTGAGTTCGGCGGGCGTGCCGTCGGCGATCACGCGGCCCCGGTCGATCACCGTGATCTCGTCGGCGAGGGCGTCGGCCTCCTCCAGGTACTGCGTGGTGAGCAGCACGGTGGTCCCCTCCGCCGTGAGTTCGCGGACCATCCGCCACAGGTCCTCGCGCCGTCCGGGGTCGAGTCCCACGGAGGGTTCGTCGAGGAAGACCACGCTGGGCCGCCCCACCAGGCTGGCCGCCAGGTCCAGACGGCGCCGCATGCCTCCGGAGTAGGTGGTGACGGGACGCCGGGCGGCTTCGGTGAGCCCGAAGCGGGTCAGGAGGTGGTCCGCGCGGGCGTGGGCCTCTCCTCTTCGCAGGTCCAGGAGTTGACCCAGGAGCACCAGGTTGGCGCGGCCGGAGAGTTCGTCGTCGACCATCGAGCCCTGGCCGGTCAGTCCGATCAGGCGGCGTGCCCGTGGGGCCTCGCGTACGACGTCGAAGCCGCCGACCGAGGCGGTGCCCTCGTCCGCACGGGCGAGGGTGGCCAGGACGCGGACGGCGGTGGTCTTGCCTGCGCCGTTGGGTCCCAGGACTCCCAGGACTGATCCGGGTCGGGCGGCCAGGTCGACCCCGGACAGCGCGGTCGTCCGGCCGAACCGTTTGACCAGGCCGCGGGCCTGGAACGCGTACTCAGGCATGGTTCACTCCATTCTCCGGAGGTTCCAGATGTTGGCATCATTCGAATGATGAGGGTATCTGAGTGTTCTTGGTATCTCAACGTAGGATGGGGGGACCGAGACGAGGAGGAAGATGGTCCGGCTCAGCAGGGCACAGCAGCAGGAGGCCAACCGGGCGCGCGTGCTCGCCGCGGCGCGCGAGGAGTTCGCCGAACACGGCTTCCGCGAGACCAAGATCGACCGCGTCGCGGACCGCGCCGACCTGACGCGGGGCGCCGTCTACTCCAACTTCCCGGGCAAACGCGCCCTGTACTTCGCCGTGCTGGCCGAGGCCGCCGAGCGCGAACCCCTGGGCGGGGCCACGGAGTCCGTCCGCGACGCCACCCGGGCCCTGGGAGCCTTTGCCCGCGCGTGGGTGGCCCGCCTGCCCCTGACCGGCACCGACGAGCGGGTCGGGGTCGAACTCATGGCAGAGGTCACCGCAGACCCCCGCGTGAGCCGGGTGTTCGCCCAGGCCACGGCGGTGCAAGCGATCCTGCTGGGGCGTGCGCTGGAGAGCCTGGACCCGCAGCCCCAGGCGGGTCGGCGTCGTGTCAGGGTCGCCGAGAGCGTGCTCACCACCCTGCACGGGGCAGGGCAGTTGGCCGCGGCGGCTCCCGGGTTCGTCGACCCCTTCGCGGTCATCCGCTCCTGCGAACGCCTGGCCGGGGTGGACCTGGACGACGGTTGGCCGCTACCGCACATCACCCATGTCCCGGACGCCCGCCCCGTGGACGAACCCTGGGCCGCGCCCACGGCGCTCGACGTCCTGCGCGGTGAGCGGTTCCCGGTTGAGGACGGGATCGTGGCGGTGCTGGGGCTGCACCGGCTGGAGGCCCTCGAGGAGGCCCTGCGCGCCGTTGCGGAGGGCGTGCCGGTGACGATCGTGCCCGTCACCTCCGAACCCGCCGAGCTCCTTCCCCTGGTCCGGCTGGTCCTGGCCGAACTCCGCTCCTGCCTGTCCTCCTCCTTCCCCGCGGGATCCTGGGCGCGGCCGAGTATCGTGCTCGACCCGGGGCTGGCCCTCGCGGTCGGCGTCACCGACCCGAACGACGACACCGAGAGCGCGCTCCGTCTGCACGGAGGCCGGGTCGTCGCCCGATCGGAGGGGCGCGGCGCGGCCCACGCGGTGGGCGCCCTGGTCCCGCCGACAGGCGCGAGGAACGAAGGGAACGGGGCTCGGACCGCACGCTGATCTCGGGGCCCGAGGGCACCGGGTTGGGCCGGTGAAGGGTGCTCTCGCCCGCCGGGGCGTCGAGAGCCGCACGTCGTCCGTCTCGTCCGCTCACGGGTTCGGTCTCCGTTCCTCCCGGGAGCCTCCCCGGGGGAGTCGGTCCGGCGCTTGGCCCTTCGCCACGGCACGGGAGGCCTCCTCGGGGCCGAAGCCCGCAGCGGTCCGGGTGGTCACGTCCGAGCGGGGCACCCCCGAGTCCCACCGGGCCCTGAGCAGGCCCTCGGCGTCCCGGCCGGTCGCGGGCGCGACGGGCGGCCTCCCCGGGTGGCAACCCCGTGGTCCGGTACAGGACGCCGTGGGTCGCCTTGATCCGGCGTGCCCGTGGGGTCGTCACCGTGCGGCCGCGGGCCGTCCAGGCCTGCGGGCCCTCGGATCCGGGTGCGGGGGCGTCGAGCGTGCGGGGCATCGGTGCTCCCTGGGTCGCGGAGGGGTTCGCGGGTGTCGCAACCCCGACAGTCGTCAATCTAAGTTGACCTGACCAAAAAGTCAACCAAAGTTGACCCACTGGGAGTGGAGGGGTCTAATCCACCGGTTTGACCTGCTAAGGGACACGCCAGTCGAAGTCTGGGAGAGTGGAGTCCCCGATGCGACACTGGGGTGCGGAAGCCGGGGACCCCCGACCGGCCACGACCGGTGGGGGTGGGCATGGAAGAGGAACACGACGAGGTACCTCTCGTCGAGAGCGAACTGCTGTTCCAGAACCTCGTCAGGTCCGTACACGTCAGCGGCCCCATCGAGGTGCTGGAGGCCGCCGATCGCTACGGAGCGGCGATCGGGCTCGGAAAGATCACCGTCCACCTCGTGGACCTGCAACAGCGCCTGCTGGTTCCGCTGACCGGGGGACCCATCCTCGACGTGGAGACCACCGTCGCAGGGGAGACCTACCGCTCCGACACCCTGCGGCTGGTGGAGGGCGGCGCGGACGCGCTCAGCCTGTGGCTCCCGCTCAAGGACGGCGCCGACCGCATCGGGGTCGTGCACATCCGCACCCCCTGGCTCGACGAGCCCACACTCCGCCGCTGCCAGACCCTCGCCGCCCTGCTCGCCCTGGTCATCACGTCCAAACGCGCCTACAGCGACACCTACGTGCGGCGCACCCGCGCCCGGGACGTGCAGCTGCGCGCGGAGATGCTGCGCGCCTTCCTCCCGCCCCGCACACTCGGCACCCGGCGCGGGGTCTCCACCGCCGTCCTCGAACCCGCCTACGAACTGGGTGGCGACGCCTTCGACCACTCCCTCACCCGCGACACCCTGCACGCCGTCATCCTGGACGCCATGGGCCACGACCTCGCCTCCGGGCTGACCGCGTCGGTCGCGATGGCCGGGGCCCGCAGCGCCCGCCGCAACGGGGCCGACCTCGCCGAACTCACCGAGAACGTGGAGCGCGCCCTGGTCACCTGGCTCCCCGAACGTTTCTGCACGGCCATCTTCGCCACCCTCGACCTGTCCACCGGCGCCTTCTCCTGGGCCAACTGCGCCCACCCCGCGCCGCTGCTCATCCGCCACCAGCGCCTGGTGGAGGGCGCCCTGGACCGCACCCCCGAACTCCCGCTCGGACTGGACGGGGTGGTCTCCGACACCACCCCGCGCACCGTCCACCGCACCACCCTCGAACCCGGAGACCAGGTGCTGCTGTACACCGACGGCGTCACGGAGGCACACGACAGGGACGGAAGGATGTTCGGCCTGGAGCGCTTCGCCGACTTCGTCATCAGGGCCGCCTCCGCCGACGAGCCCGCCCCCGAGACCCTGCGGCGCCTGATCCACGACATCCGCGCACACCAGCGCGGCGGATTCACCGACGACGCCACCATCATGCTGCTGGAGTGGACCCCCGGCGGGGCGGTCCGGGGCCACCTCTGAGCCCCGGAAGGCTCACCAGAGGGCGAGGACCCGGCTGGGACCGCCCGAGGCGTCCAGGCCGGGCAGCACGCCCACCGTGATCAACGCCCCGCTCGGCGGGAGCCGGTCCAGTCCGGTCAGGGCCTCCAACCCCCAGCGGTCCGCCCGACCCACCACCTCGTGGGCGGCGAAGTCCGTGGAGGAGCCGGGGTCCGTGCTGAGCGTGTCCACCCCGGTTCCGGCGATGGCCCGCTGCGAGACCAGGAAGTCGCAGGCCTCGGCTGAGAAACCGGGGAAGTGCCAGGTGCTGTCCTCGGCCACGCCCCGGACGCGGTCGTCACCCTCCGACCAGCGGGAGCTCCAACCCGAGCACATCAGGACCGCGGCCCCGGCCGGGATGCGCCCGTGGACGCGCTCATAGGCGTGGACGTCGTCCACGGTCACCGTCGTGTCGGGGTCCTCTGCGGCCCGGGCGCGGATGTCGATCACGGCGGCCGGGGCGACCAGCTCGGACGGGTCGATGTCGGGCACGAGACGGCCCCCGCCGATCACGTGGCCGGGCGCGTCCAGGTGTGTCCCCGTGTGCTCGGTCATGCTCCACCGTTGCAGGTAGAGCCCGAACTCACCCGGAGCCGCGGCCGGGACGACGGTCTCCCGGACCGGCTTGTCCTCGTCCCAGGACGGCATGCCGGGGGAGATGGTGTGGCTGAGGTCCACGACCCGACGGAACCCCTTCGGCCAGGGGAGGGGGCTGACTGGTGCGGTCGGCGGCCCGGCGGGCGCCGCGTGCTCCGTTCGGGCCCTCACGGTCTCACCTGTTCCGTGCAAGCACATGGCGTCCCCTTCATCGAGCGAGTCCCCGGGAGCGCCCCGGGGAGAGTCGGGTCAAAAGTAGCGGCTCGGGGAGGTCGGTGCCGAGCGATTCCGTTCACGGAACGGGGCACGACGCGGTTCGCCATCACTTTCCCGCTGAACCGCCGAACCGGCCCGGGAACCGGGGAACCGGGAACCGGAAGTTCGCGGGAGCGGAGGCAGGGGGCACCGGGTACGTCAGCGGGGGTGAGGCCCAAGGGCGCGTGGGTGCTCGGAGCGAACACGGAGCCGGGGGAGCGGGCTCACGGCGGCACCGGGGAACGCCGGGGAACGCCGGGGTGCGGTGGCGAAGGGGGCGTCCCGGACGGAGGGGTCCGGGCCCGTGACCGTGTCCGTTGTCCAGGCCGGGAGGCGTCGGACCATCCCGATCGCCCCGAGGCTTCACGAAGCGGGGTCCCCGCGGTCACCGGTGAGCGGGTCACGCGCCGGCCCACCACCGTCACGGGCCTGGGGACCTGGTCAGGAACGTGACGCGGGAACCGAGGGCAGGTTCCTGACCGGCCGCAGGAGCAGCAGGACCAACACCACCACCACCACCGTCACCGTCCCGCCGACCAGCAGTACCGTCCGCGATCCGAAGACCTCGGCGACGGGACCGGCCAGGGCCTGGCCCACCGGCAGCATCGCCAACGAACCGGCCACCTCGTAGGCGTGGATACGCCCCAGCACGGGGCCGGGGACCTGGGTCTGCACGCTGGTCATCCACATCACGCCCCAGAAGCCCATGGCCGCGCCGCTCACCGCCGCTCCCAGCGCCAGCGCGGGAACCCCCAGACCCAGACCGACCGCCACCGAGTACGCGCCCGCCCCGAACAGCGCGATCGCTCCCACACGCAGGGGAAAGCCCGGCCGGATCCGCGTGGCGAGCACCCCGCCCAGCGCCGTTCCACCACCCAGCGCGGCGCTGACCAGTCCGAACGCCTGGGAGCCGTGCCCGAGGATGATCTCCGCCGAGGCCAGGGGGATCTGCGGACCCCACATGGCCACCATCAGCACCATCCACAGCAGGATCACCGACCACATCCAGGTCCGCGAACGGAACTCGCGCCACCCCTCCACCAGGTCGGCGACGTACCCCGGCCCCTCACCCCGGCCCCGGGCCGGCTCGGGAAGCCGGATCAGCGCGAGCAGCAGCGCCCCCACCGCGTAGGTCGCCGCGTGCACACCAAGGACCCCGGCCGTCGACACCACGGCCACCAGCACTCCCGCCACCGCGGGGCCGACCAGCATCGCCAGCGCCTCCGCGGTACGGATCACCCCGTTGGCGCCCTGCACGTCCCGGGCCACTCTCGGCACCACCGAGGCCACCCCGGGCTGGAACGCCCCGGCCGCGATCCCGTTGACCGCGCCGATCACGCAGATCTGCCACAGGACCACGTGTCCGGTCAGGAACAGCACGGCGGCGGTCGCCTGGGTGACCACGCGCACCAGGTCGGCGGCGACCATCATGCGCCGGGCTCCCCAGCGGTCGGAGAGCACCCCGCCGAAGATCACGAACCCCACGAAGAGGGCCGAGTACGAGGCCATCGCCAGCCCGACGCCACCCGCGCCCAGCCCGTGCGCGAGGAGCCCGGCCGCCAGCGCCACCGGGAGCATTCCGTCACCGGTCCGGGCCACCGCCCGCGCGGCGAAGAAGAGGGCGAAGTCCCGTGACCACAACCGCGGCCCGACCTCCGCCCGCTGCACTGGGCCCCTCGCCGCCCGGTCCAGCTCTTCCTCGGGTCCGCCACGCTCCATGGGGCACCTTCCCGTGACCCCCGCGCGCATCGTGGGGGCCCGTGCACCCTACCGGTCCAGACCAGTTCCCTCCAGGGGCTTCCCTCCTCGGGATCCGCCGCCCGAGGCCGCCGCGATTCCCCTCCCCAACCGGAGCCCGGAACGATTGAATGGTGTGCCGAACACGAGCTGAGAAGGAACACATGCCCGAACCCAGCGCCGACTGGTGGAAGTCAAGCGTCGTCTACCAGATCTATCCGAGCAGCTTCAACGACAGTGACGGCGACGGCGTCGGTGACCTGCCCGGGATCATCGAGAAGCTCGACTACCTCAGGCTGCTCGGTGTGGACGTGGTCTGGCTGTCGCCCGTCTACCCCTCGCCGTGGGACGACAACGGCTACGACATCAGCGACCACACCGGCATCGACCCCCGGTTCGGCACCCTGGAGGACTGGGACCGGCTCCGGGACGGCCTGCACGAGCGCGGTATGCGCCTGGTGATGGACCTGGTCGTCAACCACACCAGTGACCGGCACCCCTGGTTCACCGCCTCCCGTGAGGGCGACGAGGACAAGCGCGACTTCTACTTCTGGCGGCCCGGTCGCGACGGCGGACCGCCCAACAACTGGGGTTCGGTCTTCTCCGGCCCCGCCTGGACCTACGACGAGGGGCGCGGCGAGTACTACCTCCACCTGTTCAGCCCGTCGCAACCCGACCTGAACTGGGAGAACCCCAGGGTGCGCGCGGCCGTGCACGAGGTCGCCCTGTGGTGGCTGGCCCGTGGCGCGGACGGCTTCCGCATGGACGTCATCAACTTCGTGTCCAAGAACCCGAAGTTCCCGGACGGGCCGGAGACGGGCGACCACGGCGACTTCGCCGAGCACGCGATCAACGGGCCGCGCCTGCACGAGTTCCTGCACGAGATGCACGGGACCGTCTTCGCCGGGCGCGACGCGCTCACGGTGGGGGAGATGCCCGGCGTGAGCGTGGAGCAGGCGCGCGTCCACACCAACCCGGTCAACCGCGAGCTGGACATGGTGTTCCAGTTCGAGCACGTCGACCTGGACCACGGGCCCGGCGGCAAGTTCGACCCGCGCCCGCTGGACCTGGTCCGGCTCAAGGCCTCGCTCAACCGCTGGCAGTCGGGGCTCAACGACCGGGGCTGGAACAGCCTGTACCTGAACAACCACGACCAGCCGCGCGCGGTCTCGCGGTTCGGCGACGACGGTCGGTACCGGGTGGAGTCGGCGACGGCGATCGCCACCACGCTGCACATGATGCAGGGGACCCCGTACGTCTACCAGGGCGAGGAACTGGGCATGACCAACGCCCACCTGGACGACATCGCGGGCTACCGCGACCTGGAGACCCTCAACTACCACCGCACCATGGTCGAGACCGGCAAGGTGGACGCCGGGGCCGCCATGTCCGGGATCGCCCGGATGAGCCGGGACAACGCGCGCACTCCCATGCAGTGGACCGCGGGGGAGCGGGCCGGGTTCACCACCGGTACACCGTGGATCGGGGTCAACCCCAACCACGTGGACATCAACGCGGAGGACGCCGTCGCCGACGAGGGGTCGGTGTTCCACCACTACCGACGTCTGATCGCGCTCCGCAAGGAGTACCCGGTCATCGTGCACGGACGGTTCGCCCCGCTGCTGGAGGAGGACCCCCGCGTCTACGCCTACACCCGCGCGTACGACGGCCAGGTGCTGCTGGTGCTGGCCAACTGGAGCGACCGGACGGTGGAGGTGGACCTGCCCGAGGAAGTGGCGGGCTCCGACCCCGAACTGCTGATCGGCAACCTCGCCGACGCCGGACCGGTCCTGGCTCCGTTGCGCCCGTGGGAGGCCCGCGTGCACCTGGGCCGATGATCCACCCCCGAGGGGCCCTGCTCCCGCGATCGATCGGTGAGTACTGTGTTGGGCAGCCGATCGAGCGGGAGCGGGGACCTTCATGAGAGTCGTCATCGTCGGAGCCGGTGTGGGCGGGCTCGCCCTGGCCCGGGGACTCACCGGGCGGGGACACGAGGTCGAGGTCCACGAGCGCGCGACCGGGCCGCGCTCCGGAGGTGCCGGACTCGGCCTCCACTCCAACGGGACCGCGGCCCTGCGGGCCCTGGGGGTCGACCCCGGCGGGATCGGCCGCCGTCTCGACGGACTGGAGAACCGCGACCCCTCCGGGCGGCGGCGCTACACACTCGACGTCGACGCGGTGAGCGACCACTACGGGTTCGAGTGCCGTACCGTTCCCCGGCACGCGCTCCTGGACCTGCTCGTGGACGGACTGCCCGAGGGCACCGTGCGCTACGGCCGCGTGTGCACCCGGGTGCGGATCAACTTCGACGGCACCGTGAGCGCGCTCTTCGGGGACGGCACCAGCGCCACGGGTGACGTGGTGGTCGGCGCGGACGGCGTGCGTTCGGCGGCCCGGCGTGACCTGTGGGAGAGCGATCCGGTGCGTCCCACCGGCTGGGCCAGCTGGCAGGGGCTCACGCGGGTGCCGACGGACCTGGCGGCGGGCACGGTCGCGGCGGTGGTCCAGGGACGCCAGGGCGTGTGCCACATGGTGCCCGCCGGGGACGGGCTCGTGCAGTGGTGGTTCGACGTTCGCTGGCGCCAGGAGATCCCCCGGCCCGCCTCCCCGTCCAGCGTTCTGCGCCGCCTGTTCGAGGACTGGACCGATCCCGACGTGCGCGCCGTCCTGGACCACGCGAAGGACGAGGACCTCGCGCTGTTCGAGCACGTCCGCCACCGGGTCCGCCGGGTCTGGGGCGAGGGCGGGGCGACCCTGCTGGGCGACGCCGCCCACGCCTTCCCGCCCTCCACCGCACAGGGAGCCAACCAGGCACTGGAGGACGCGTGGGCGCTGAGCCTGGCGCTCTCCGACGAGGCGGCCGAGGCCGACCCCGCCGCCGCGCTGCGCCGGTACGAGTCGGTGCGGCGCGGGCCGGTGAACCTGGCGTCGCTGGCCTCGGGGGCGGACGCGATCACACGCCTCACACCGCCCCGGTTCCTTGGCCGCGAACGGCTGGGTGCCATGGTCACCCGCCAGTTCATCGGCTACCTCGGCGGGGTGAGCAACGTTCTCACCGACCGCCGCCCGTGAGTTCTGATCACACACCGCTGGCGGTGGTCGCGCCCTCCGCTAGCGGTACGAGGGCCCGTACCCGGAGTGAGGTCCGCCCAGGGCTGTGACCGGCCGCTTCGGGACCGGGAGGGGGAGACCCCTCCCGGTTCATATTTTTTGAAATCCCCCCAAGTGAGGTTAGACTAACCTTGCTTGATGTCGGGTTTCTCCCGTTTTGTTGGTTCCCTCGTGCTGCCCTCCTCCGAGGACTCCCCCTGCGCGCAACCGGCCCGCCCAGAGCGACGCGGCCGCTCCCCGTGACTAAGAAAGCAGTGAGCATGTACTCCACCCTGCGCCGAGTCGGCGGCATCGCACTCACCTCGGCCCTCGCTCTCGGCCTGGCCGCCTGCGGCACCGACGGCGAGGACACTCCATCGGAGGCGAACGCGGACGGGACCTTCCCCGTCACCATCGAGAGCGCCCTCGGCACCGCCGAGATCCCCGAGCGCCCCGAACGCGTCGTCACCCTCGGACAGGGATCCGCCGAGACCGCCATCGCCCTCGGCACCGTGCCGGTCGGCATCGAGAGCTACGAGTGGGGCAGCGACGACACCGGCTACCTGCCCTGGATCCACGAGGCCGTCACCGAGTCCGGCGAGGAGCTCCCCGAGCAGTTCGCGGGGGCCGACGACATCGACTTCGAGGCGATCATCGAACTCGCCCCCGACGTCATCCTCGCCCCCTGGTCCGGGGTCACCCAGGAGCAGTACGACATCCTCACCGACATCGCCCCCACGGTCGCCTACCCCGACCTCGCCTGGAGCACCGACTGGGACGAGCAGATCGAGATCATCGGTCGGGCGCTCGGCCAGCCCGAGGAGGCCGGGGACCTCGTCACCGAGATCGAGGGTCGGTTCGAGGAGGCGTCCGCCGACAACCCCGAGTTCGCCGACCTCACCTTCTCCTACGTCTACACCGACGGTCCCGGCACGCTCGGCGTCTTCCTCCCCGACGAGCAGCGCGTGGCCATGGTGCGCGGTCTGGGGCTCCAGGTCGACCCGGTCGTGGAGACCTTCCCCGAGACCGAGGGCACCGACTCCGCCCTCATCGGCCTGGAGAACGCCGACCAGTTCGGTGACAGCGACCTCATCTTCACGTTCTACTCCGACCCCGAGACGCGCGCCGAGATCGAGTCCCAGGACCTGTACGGCTCCATCCCCGCCATCGAACGCGGCTCCGTGGTCACCAGCGACGACAACTCCTTCGTCACCGCCTCCTCCCTGATCAACCCGCTCACGGTGCCCTGGGTCATCGACCGCTACGTCCCCCTCATCGAGGAGGCCGCCGGGACCCTGGACGACTGAGGCGACCCGACGACGTGATCGTGAAGACACTCGCGGCACCGCCCCGCACGGGGCCCGCCCGCGCCGCGCTCGCCCTGGGCGCGGCCGGGGCGGTCCTGTTCGCGGCGGTCCTGCTCAGCCTGGTCGCGGGCAGCAAACCCACCTCACCGGCCGAGGTGTGGCAGGTCCTCCTCGGCGAGGCCGACCCCCACATCACCGCCGTGGTGGAGAGCCGCTACCCGCGCACCCTCCTCGGAATCGTGGCCGGGGCCGCGCTGGCTCTGTCCGGCACCCTCATGCAGGGGGTGACCCGCAACCCGCTGGCCGACCCCGGTCTGCTGGGCGTCAACGCGGGGGCGGCCGCGGCGGTGGTCACCGCCACCGCCCTGCTCGGCCCCGCCTCCACCACCGCCACCGTCTGGTGGGCCCTGCCCGGCGCGCTGCTGGCCGGGTTGGCCGCCCACACGGTGGGCACTCGCGGTGGCGACGGCGGCATGGTCCGCCTGGTTCTGGCCGGCGCGGTGGTCTCGGCGGTGCTCATGGCCTACGTCCAGGCGGTCTCGCTGAGCATGCCGGACGTCTTCGACAGCTACCGCTACTGGGTGGTGGGCTCCCTGGCCGGTCGCGGCCACGACGTGCTCCTCGCCGTCCTGCCGGTGATCGGGGCGGGGGTCCTGCTCGCGCTGTTGGTGATGGGCTCGCTCAACGCCCTGGCCCTGGGGGAGGAGGCGGCCGTGGCGACCGGCGCCAACGTGTTCCTGGCGCGCTCGGGAGGACTGCTCGCGGGCACCGTGCTCGCGGCCGGGGCCACCGCGGCGGCGGGCCCCATCGCCTTCGTCGGGCTGGCGGTCCCGCACGTGGTGCGCGGGCTGGTCGGGGTGGACTTCCGGCTCCAAGTGCCCTTCGCCCTGTTGGTCGGTCCCTCCCTGCTGCTGGTCGCCGACGTCGTGGGCCGTATCCTGGTACGCCCCATGGAACTCATGGTGGGCGTGGTCACCGCCTTCGTCGGCGCGCCGGTGCTGTTGTACGTGGTCCGGAAGTCGAGGTCGGCGACGTGAACCACCCGCTGCGATCCGCGTTCGACCGGGCCTCCGAAGCCCCGACCGGCACCCCACCGGAGCCCTCGCCCTCACCACGTCCGCCGTTCCCGGTCCTGCGCCTGGGCCGTCACGTCGCGCTGCCCCTCCACCGCCGCTCGCTCGTGGTGGGCCTCCTCATTCTGGTGCTCCTGCTGGCGGCGGCCGTCGCCACCCTGAGCCTCGGGCGCCTGGGAGTGCCCCTCACCCAACTGCCCGCGGTCCTGTCCGGGCGAGGGGAGGCCACCCACCTGTTCGCCCTCGAACGGCTGCGCGGCCCCCGGCTGTCGGTGGCGGTGGGAACGGGCGTCGCCCTGGGACTGGCCGGGGCGCTCTTCCAGTCCGTGACCCGCAACCCGCTGGGCAGCCCCGACGTGATCGGACTGGGCGCCGGTGCGGGGGCTGGCGCCGCCCTCGCCGCGCTCATGTTCCCGGGGATCGTGCCGGTACCCCTGGGGGCGTTGGCCGGGGCCGCCCTGGCCGTGGTGGTCGTGGCCGCCGTGACCGGCACCGGACTGCGCGACCCCGGACGGCTGATCGTCGCGGGCATCGGCGTCGCCGCCATGGCCCAGGCCTTCACCCAGTTCGTGGTGTCCGTGATGGCCCGAGACAAGGCCAGTGTCCTGGCCGCCTACGTCAACGGCAGCCTGGGGGCCCGCTCCTGGGAGCACTCCACCACCATCTGGCTCACCCTGGCGCTGGCGGTCCCGCTGGTCGTGGCCCTGGCCGGGCCCATCACCGTCAACGAGATGGGCGACGAGCTCGCCGACTCCCTCGGGGCCCGGGCCGCGAACAGCCGCACCGCCGCCGTCGTCCTGTCCGTGGTGCTGTCGGCGGCGGCGGTGAGCGTGGCCGGGCCGATCGCGTTCGTGTCCCTCACCGCGCCGCAGATCGCCCGCAGGCTCAGCGGCGCGCCAGGACCCAACCTGGCGCTGTCCGGCCTGGTGGGCGCGCTCCTGCTGGTGTCCGCCGACCTGGCCGTCCAGCACGCGCCCCTCGCCGAGGGCCTGCCCGTGGGCGTCCTCACCCTGGCGATCGGTGGCGTGTATCTGGGCTACCTGCTCATCCGTGAATGGCGAAAGGGACGACTGTGAGCCGAGAGACCGCCCCGGTCCTGGCGGCCGAGGGCCTCACCCTGGGCTACGGCGCGGACCCGGTCGTGCGCGACCTGGACCTGACCATCGCCCAGGGCGAGTTCACCGTGATCGTGGGCCCCAACGGCTGTGGCAAGTCCACCCTGCTCAAAGCGCTGGGCCGGGTCAACCGGCCGAGCAGCGGAAGGGTGCTCCTGCACGGCCGCGACGTGCGCGCGCAGCGGCCCAAGGCGGTCGCCCGCCAGCTGGCGCTGCTGCCGCAGAGCCCGTTGGCGCCCGAGGGGATCACCGTCCGCGCGCTGGCGGCGCGCGGACGCTTCCCCCACCACACCCTGTTGCGGCAGTGGAGCCCGGAGGACGAGACCGCCGTCTCCCGTGCCCTGGAGCTCGCCGGGCTCACCGACCTCGCCCAGGTCCAGGTGGGGTCGCTCTCCGGAGGGCAGCGCCAGCGCGCCTGGGTGGCCATGGTGCTGGCACAGGACAGCGGAACCCTGCTGCTGGACGAGCCCACCACCTACCTGGACATCGCGCACCAGTACGACCTGCTGGAACTCTTCGCCGACCTGCACCGAAACGGTCGCACGGTGGTCGCGGTCCTGCACGACCTCGCCCAGGCGGCCCGGTTCGCCACGAGGGTGGTGATGATGGACGGGGGAGCGGTGGTGGCCGACGGCACCCCGGAGGAGGTCGTCACGGCCGAGCGGGTGGCGTCGGTGTTCGGGCTGGCCTGCGACGTGGTGCCCGACCCCCGGACCGGCACCCCGTTGGTCATCCCGCACGAGCGGGCCCCCGCGTCACCCTGACCTCAGGCGGGCCCTTCGGACTCGGCGTCCGTGGTCACCGGATCCGGCCGGGTCCGCTGGTCACGGGCGGCCTTGTACTCCTCCCAGTGCTCCAGCAGTACGTCGTGGTGGCCGTCCAGCCAGGTCATGTAGTCGTACATGTTGTGCAGCCGGGTGCGGGAGGACTCGCCCAGGTCCGGGAGGCGTTCGAGCGCCGAGGCGGCGAGGTCGCGCTGTTGGCGCAGGTAGGAGCGCTCGTTGCGCAGGAACCCGCCCCAGACGTCCTCGTCCATGCTGATCAGCCGTGAGCGGCTGTCGGGGGAGTCCACGAGGGTGACGAACCCCAGCTCGCGCAGGCGGCGCACCGACTGCGAGACCGAGCCCCGGCTCACCCCCGCGCCCTCGGCGACGGCCTCTGCGCTGACCGCGTCCCGGTCGGCCACCAGCAGGTAGCCCACGATGCGGCCCTCGGCCTTGGGCCGTCCCTGGGACTGCCAGTAGGCGGCGAAGCGGGCGACGAAGTCGTCGCGGAACGCCTCCGCGTCGTCCCCGGCCCCGTCCACCGCTCCCGCCTCCAACGCCCGCTCCCCCCGTACACCCTGCGTCATGGGGGCCACGATATCGCCCACGCGGGCGGCCTCACGTCGGTTGGGGCGGGTTCGCCCGGGGGTGGTGCGCAGCGACCCCAGCAGGCGCTCGAGGGCCCACCACACACCCTCCAGGTCGCCTTCGTCCTCCGGTCGGCCGCTGGCGCGTGCTCGGGGTACCATCCGGTCGGTATGCTGACCGGGTCGGTGTTCGACACCCCGTCGGGGAACCGCGGGGGACACGAGGTGAGGCGGGACATGGCGCGAGGACGGCGGACGACCGAGGTCGAAGCCGGGCGCGGATCCGTGCCCGAACGACTGCTGGAGGCGGCCACCCGGCTCTTCGCGGAGCAGGGGTTCGAGAGCACCTCGGTGCAGGAGGTCGTGGCCGCGGCGGGCGTCACCAAGGGGGCGATGTACCACTACTTCGGCTCCAAGGACGACCTGCTCCACGAGGTCTACGCCCGTGTCCTGCGGATGCAGACCGAGCACCTCCTGGAGATCTCCTCGCGTGAGGCGCCCGTGGCCGAACGGGTCCACGCGGCCGCCGCCGACGTCATCGTCACCAGCGTCGCCAACATGGACGACACCAAGATCTTCTTCCGGTCCATGCACCAGCTCGCGCCCGAGAAGCAGCGCAGCGTGCGCGCCGAACGCCGCGGTTACCACGAGATCTTCCGCGCGATGATCGAGCAGGGCCAGAACGAGGGCGTCTTTCGCACCGACGTCCCCGCGGACCTGGTCGTGGACTACTTCTTCGGTTCCGTGCACCACCTGGGCACCTGGTACCGGCGCGACGGCGAGCTCACCGGCGACGACGTCGGCCGCCATTTCGCCGACCTGCTCGTCGCGGGCCTGCGCCCGCAGACCTGAGCGGTGGTGGGGCCCAGCGGCGGCGGCTGACACGAACAAGGGCCGGGGGCAGGCGCCCCGGCCCTCTGGCGTGGCCTGCCCGCGCGGCCACCGGTGTCCTTTGTCAGGCGTACTTGCGCAACTCCGCGCGGGCCAGCGAGCGCAGGTGCACCTCGTCCGGACCGTCGGCCAGCCGCAGTGAGCGCACTCCGGCCTGCCACCCGGCCAGCGGGGTGTCCTGGCTGACCCCGGCCGCGCCGTGCGCCTGCACGCACCGGTCCAGGATCCACTCGACCGTGCGCGGGGTGGCGATCTTGATCGCCTGGATCTCGGTGTGCGCCCCCTTGTTGCCCACGGTGTCCATCAGGTAGGCCGTCTTGAGCACCAGCAGGCGCAGCTGCTCGATCGCCACCCGGGCCTCGGCGATCCACTCACGGACCACGCCCTGCTCGGCCAGAGGGCGGCCGAACGCCACCCGCTCCAGCACCCGCTTGCAGGTCAGCTCCAGGGCGCGCTCGGCGATGCCGATCGAACGCATGCAGTGGTGGATGCGGCCGGGGCCCAGCCGCGCCTGGGCGATCGCGAACCCCTCGCCCTCGCCGCCCACCAGGTTCCCCACCGGCACGCGGACGTCCTCGAAGAACACCTCGGCGTGGCCGCCGTGGTCGCTGTCGTGGTAGCCGAACACGCTCATGCCGCGCTCGATCCGCAGCCCGGGGGTGTCCCGTGGCACCAGCACCATGCTCTGCTGCCGGTGCCGCTCCGCGTCCGGATCGGTCCGGCCCATCACGATGAGGACCTCGCAGGCCGGGTTGAGCGCCCCGGTGATGAACCACTTGTGCCCGTTCACCACGTACTCGTCGCCCTCCCGGACGATCCGGGTGGTGATGTTGGTGGCGTCGGAGGAGGCCACCTCCGGTTCCGTCATCGCGAAGGCGGAGCGGATGCGCCCGTCCAACAGGGGTTCGAGCCACCGCTCCCTCTGCGCGGGGGTGCCGAACATCGTCAGCACCTCCATGTTCCCGGTGTCCGGGGCGGCGCAGTTGAGCGCCACCGGGGCCAGCTGGGGGCTGCGCCCGGTGATCTCGGCCAGCGGAGCGTACTGGAGGTTGGGCAGGCCTCCGTGCTCGGGGTGTCCGGCCAGGAAGAGGTTCCACAGCCCCCGTCGGCGGGCCTCTGCCTTGAGCTCATCGACCACCGGCGGGACCGCCCAGGGGTCCTCGCGCTCGGCCAGCTGGGCGGCGAACACCGTCTCGGCCGGGTGGACGTGCTCGTCCATGAAGGCCAGCAGCCGCTCCCGCAGCTCCTCGGTCCGGGCGTCGAATGCGAAGTCCATCTGTCCTCAGTCCTCCTTCAGCACGGAGTGGGCGCGCCGTACCAGGGGGACGACCACGTCGCCGATCCCGTCGAAGCCCGCTCCCACGGTCAGTCCCCGCTCGTGCCGGTAGTGGATGCCCTCGGCGATCACCGCGAGCTTGAAACAGCCGAAGGCCACGTACCAGCCGAGCCGGGACACGTCCCGGCCGGTCGCGGCCGCGTACATCCGGGCCAGCTCGGGGGAGGAGGGGAACCCCTCGGCCGAGGTGGCCGGCTGCCCTTTGCCGATCACCGGCTGCTCCCGGTAGACCAGCATCAGGCCGAGGTCGACGAGGGGGTCACCGAGGGTGGCCATCTCCCAGTCGAGGACGGCGGTGAGCCGCCCGTCCTCGGTGACGAGCACGTTGTCGAGCCGGTAGTCACCGTGCACGATCGCGGGCGCGCCCTGTTCGGGGAGGGTGGCGGCGAGACGGTCCCGGAGCTCGTCGATTCCGGGGAGGTCCCGGCTGCGGGAAGCCTCCAACTGCCTGCTCCACCGGCGCACCTGGCGCTCCAGGAAGCCCGCCGGGCGGCCGAAGTCGCCCAGTCCCACGTCCTCGGGGTCCACGGCGTGCAGCTCGCCCAGCGTGGAGACGAGGGAGTCGGACACGGCGCGGACCCCCGAGGCTCCGAGCGGCGCGATCTCGTCCAGGGTGCGCAGGGGAGTGCCCGCCACGTGCTCCATGACGTAGAACGGCGCCCCCAGCACGTCGGTGTCCTCGCAGAGCAGGTGGGTGCGCGGCACCGGCACGGCGGTCTCCCGCAGCGCCGTCATCACCCGGTACTCACGGGGCATGTCGTGGGCGGTGGCGAGCACGTGCCCCAGCGGCGGGCGGCGTACCACCCACGAACCGGTGCCGTCGGTGACCGTGTAGGTGAGGTTGGACTTGCCACCGGTGATCACCCGGCCACTGAGCGGTCCCGCGACCAGCCCGGGCAGCTCGCGGTCCAGGTGGACGCGCAGCCTCCCCAGATCCAGGCCGGGCAGTTCCCCGCTCATGCCCGCTCCTCGGTGGTGAACACCCGCGCCTGGATGCGGCGCATCCCGGCCAGCCAGGCGTCGGTGTCGGTGGCCCGCGCGGCGTAGTAGTCGGCGACCCGGGGGTGCGGCAGGATCAGGAAGCGCCCGTCGGCCAGCCCGGCGAGCACGGCGTCGGCGACCTCCTCGGCGCTGATGGCCTCCCCGGCCAGGATGGCCCGTCCCTCCGGTCCGGAGGTGTCGAGCATGTCCGTGCGCACGCCGAGGGGACACAGGCACTGGGTGGTGATGCCCCGGTCGCCGTAGGTGGCCGACATCCACTCTCCGAAGGCCAGCGCGGCGTGTTTGGTCACCGAGTAGGGGGCGCTGCCCAGCATGCTGAGCAGCCCGGCGGCGGACACGGTGGTCAGCAGGTGCCCCCGGCCGCGCTCCAGCCACCCCGGCACCAGCGCGCGGGCGGCACGCACGTGCGCCATCACGTTGACCTGCCAGGCGAGGTCCCAGTCGGCCTCCGGCGCCTCGGGTCCGCCCTTGACGGCGACCCCGGCGTTGGCCACGTACAGGTCGATGCCGCCCAGCCGTTCCTCGGCCTCGTCGATCAGGGCGGTCACACCCTCCTCGCTCGCGGCGTCACCGGGGACGGCGGTCCCACCGATCTCCCGGGCCACGGTCCGAGCGGCGTCCGCGTCCAGGTCGTTGACCACGACGCGCGCCCCCGCACCGGCCAGTCGGCGGGCGACGGCCGCCCCGATCCCGTTGCCTCCGCCGGTGACCACCGCTCCGATTCCGTTCGGATCCATGCCGTTCACACCCCTCCGGTGAGGGTGACCCCACCGTCCAGCACGAGGGTGCGGCCGGTGACCCACGCGGCGTCCTCGGAGAGCAGGAAGGCGACCGCGCCCGCGACGTCCTCGGGCACGCCGAGGCGACCGAGCGGGTACTGGGCGGCGACCTTCTCCTCCCGGCCCTCGTACAGGGCCTCGGCGAAGCGGGTCTTGACCACGGCGGGGGCGACCCCGTTCACGCGCACGCCCGGGCCGAGTTCGACCGCGAGCTCCTCGGTGACGTGGGTGAGCATGGCCTTGGTGGCGCCGTAGAAGCCGATGCCGGGGGCGGGTTTGGTCCCGGCCACGGAGGAGACGTTGACGATGGCGCCGCCGTGCTCGGCGAACCACGCCTGGTGGGCCCTTTGGACCCAGGAGATCGCGGCGAGCACGTTGACCTCGAAGATCTTGCGGGCGGCGTCGAGGTCGAGGTCGACCATACGGCCGTAGACCGGGTTGATGCCGGTGTTGTTGACGAGCAGGTCCACACTGCCGAAGGCCTCCAGGGTGGCGGCGATCGCGGCGTCCTGGTGGTCGGGGTCGTCGGCCCGACCGGGGACCCCGATGGCGTGTTCGGGGCCGCCGAGGGCCTCGACTGCCTCCCTCAGGGGTTCGGGCTTGCGCGCGGTGACGCACACGCGAGCCCCCTCGGAGACGAGCCGCTGGGCGACGGCCAGACCGATGCCGCGACTGGCACCGGTGATGATGGCGGTGCGCCCGCCGAACCGCGATGTCATGCGTACTCCCTAGACCGACTGGTCGGTATGTCACGGAGACTCTATGTCCGCGAAGGCGCGTGCCGCAAGGGGACCGCGGGCAGGCCAGGGGACAATGACTCGGACGCGGGCGCGGTCGCCCGCGTCACGCACACAGGAGGTTCCACCATGGCCACCGAGGTCACCGACGTTCCCGAGCGCCGCCGCTACGAGGTCAGAGTCGACGGCGAGGTCGCGGGGTACGCGGAGTACATCCTCACCGACGAGCTGATCACCTTCACGCACACCGAGATCGACCCCGCCTTCGAGGGGCGGGGGCTGGGCAGCGTCCTGGTGCGCGAGGCGCTGGACGACGTGCGTACCCGTGAGCTGGCCGTGCTTCCGCTGTGCCCCTTCGTCAAGGGGTGGATCGAGCGCCACCGCGAGTACGCCGACCTCGTGTACCGGTGACGGGTCCGCGCGGAAGGGAGCCAGGAGCGTGAGTACCGACTACGGGCGCGCGATCGCCTTCGGGGTCTTCCCCTCACCGAACGCGGACCCGGACTCCCTGCGACGGACCTGGGAGGTGGTCGGGGCGGCCGAACGCGGCGGCCTCGACTTCGCCGGGTTCCAGGACCACCCCTACCAACGGCGCCACCTCGACACCTGGGGCCTGATGGCCACGGCGCTGGCCCGCACCGAGCGGCTGCGGATCTTCCCGGACGTCGCCAACCTGCCCCTGCGCCCGCCCGCGGTCATGGCCAAGAACGCCGCCAGTCTGGACGTGCTCTCCGGTGGCCGGTTCGAGCTCGGCCTGGGCGCCGGGGCGTTCTGGGAGGCGATCGAGGCGATGGGTGGTGAGCGCCGGACCCCGCGCGAGGCCGCCGACTCCCTCCTGGAGGCGATGGAGGTGATCCGGCTGATGTGGTCCGAGCAGAGGTCGGTCCGCTTCGAGGGGGAGCACTACCGGCTGGCCGGGGTCAAACCGGGGCCCGCTCCCGCTCACGACATGGGGATCTGGCTGGGGGTGGCCGGTCCCCGGCTGCTCGGCGAGGTGGGGCGCCGCGCGGACGGCTGGGTGGCCTCGCACGCCTATGTCGGACCGGACCGGTTGCCGCAGGCGCACGCCCGGATCGACGCGGGCGCCGCCGAAGCCGGCCGGGACCCGGCGTCCGTGCGCCGTGTGTACAACCTGTGGGGCACGATCACCGGCCACGGGGTCCAGGGTGACCCGGGTGAGCCGCTCCACGGTCCGGTGGAGGCGTGGGTCGAGGCGATCACGGGGTTCGTGCTGGAGCACGGCATGGACACGTTCGTGCTGGGCCCGGCGGAGGACTCGGCCGCCCAGGTGGACCTGTTCGCCGCCGAGGTGGCACCGGCGGTCCGCGAGGCGGTGCGGGCGGCGCGGGGCTGACGCGCGGGGCGATTCCTCCGTTCCGGCGCGGTTGCCCCGGAACGGAGGAAATCGGTCAATAGTGAATCTACTTCGTAAAGGTGGCGAGGCGGGGGATTCTCTCCTGGGGCGTCTTCTCGATGCCTCAGGCGGCCTCACCGGCGCCCTCTCGGTGTGAGCGGCCGTCTTCCCTGCTGTGCCCCGCCACGCGGACACCGCGGGCGTCCGTTGATGGTGCTGCGGGCGACGGGTGGAAGGAACGGTCCAGAGAACTCGATCTAGGCCGAGGGGTCGAGCGTCAGCTTGCCCACGGTCCCGCGGGCCCGCAGGTCCTCGTGCGCGCGCCGGGCCTCGGAGAGGGGATAGATCGTCCCGAGCACCGGCCGGAGGGCTCCTTCCGAGACCAGGCCGAAGAGCTCCCTCATCGCCTGACCGACCACGTCGCCCGGCAGCAGGAAGGCGTGCGGCAGCCACATGCCCCCCACCGAGACGGAGTGCCGCATCAGGTTGGGCAGCTTCACCGGGGAGGGCAGCTCACGCGAGGCCATGCCGTAGAAGCCCAGTCGGCCGAACGGGGCCAGCGCGTGCAGGCTCTCGTCGGTGATCCGGCCGCCCACCATGTCGAGGACGATGTCCACCCGCCTGCCCTCGTTGGCGTCGATCAGCGCGGTGGTCATGTCCGGGGCGGAGGAGTCCACGACGGCGTCCGCGCCCAGTTCCAGGGCGAGGTCGCGCTTGTCCCCGGTGCTCGCGACGGCGATCACCCGACCGGCGCCGAACCTCTTGGCCAGCTGGACGGCGAGGGTGCCCACGCCTCCGCCCGCGGCGTGCACCACGACCGACTCCCCGGGTTCGATCCGGGTGGTCCTGCGCAGCAGTACCCAGGCCGAGGCGCCCTGCACGATCAGGGCGAGCGCGGCCGCGTCGGTCACGTCGTCCGGGATGTCGTAGGCCAGGTTGGGGTCGGCGGCCGCCCGCTGTGCGTACCCCCCGCCCCCGTTGAGCAGGGCCACGACCCGGCGCCCGTCCTGGGTGCGCCCGGCGACCTCGCTGCCGGGGACCATGGGCAGCGAGGAGGGTGACAGGTAGCTGTTCTCGGCCTGGTGCGTGTCGGCGAAGTTCACCCCGCTGAGGGCGACGTCGACCAGGACCTGGCCGGGGCCCGGCTCCGGGTCCGGCAGCTCCGTGGGCACGAGGACCTCGGGTCCGCCGAACTCGGTGATCTGGATGGCGCGCATGGTGGGCCCTTCCTGATGGTGGAGCGGTCTCGGGCGCACATCATACCGACCAGGTGGTATGTGGCGTGGGTGTGCCCCTTCCATGGGCGTGTGGCGTCAGGAACATGGATCGGGCCCCGCGCCCGCGGTCGGTCGCCGGGGACGAGGGGCCCGTTCACGGGTGTCGGGCGCTACCTGCGGCGAGAGGAACCGCCACTGGAGCGGCCGCCTCCGGACCGGCCCCCACTCGAACGGCTGGAACCGCCCGATCGGCCCCCGCTGGACCGGCTGGACCTGCTGGAACCGCTCCCTCCGGAACTGCGGAACCCGCCCGAGGCGCGGCTCGCCCCGCCCCGCGAGGAGGAACCGCGGGACGAGAAGCCGCGCGACGACGAGCTGCTCCGTGACGAGGAGGACGACGAGGTCCCCCGCGACGACGAACTGCTCCGTGACGACGAGGCGCCGCGCGAGGAGGACGATCCGCGGGATGAACTGCTCGAGGAACGGTTGAACCCCATGGGCAGGCTCCAGGAGGAGCCGCCGGAGCTCCCGGTCGTCCCGTCCTTGGCGCGTGCGGCCGTCCTGTTCCCCGACACGTCCCGCTTGACCCTGGCGGCACGGGAGGTGCCTCCTCCGCCATGGGAGCGTCCCTGGCGTTCGCGGCGGGAGGTGGAGCCGCTCGCTGGGGCCTCCGACCGCGAGGCGAACCCCGCCCCGCCTCTGCGCTCCACCCGCGGGGTTCTGGTGGCACGGGGCGCGGGGGCCTCCGAGCGACTGGACAGCGGTCGGTAGCCGCGCCGGGAACCCCCGACGGACGCGCTGGAGGTCGCGCGGGACCGGCGGCGCACCGGCTGGAAGGTGTGGACCACCAGCGGGCGGCGCTGGCGCCGTGTGACCACGTAGCCGCGCCGGGGGTGGTGCCAGTGGTGGCGAGGCTGGTACCCGTACTCGGGGTAGCGGCCGAAGTCCGCGTAGTGCGAGTGATAGAACTCCGGTTCGCGCTCGTGCAGCAGCACGTCGATGGTGATCGCGGCGCCGATCACCAGACGGCGCAGCGGCCAGGGCAGATCGAAGGCGAACTCCAGCGCGTAGCGGTCCTCGGTGGTGAAGAACCGCCCGCCCAGCCCGGGGTGCTCCTTGCCGATCCTGGCGATCTCGATCCCGGCGTGGTCGAGGACGGTGAAGTCCCAGCCCCTCCAGTCGCCCCGGATCTCGGCGACGGTGTGGCCCCGGGGGTCGTTGAGCCGGAACCGCGAGCCGAGGAAGGAGCGGTCCTGGACGATGCTGCCGTAGGGCTCGTTGTGCGGGCCGCTCACGTGGATGTAGGGGCGGCCGCGGTCCCAGGGCTTGTCGAGGGTCAGGAGGGGGTGGCCGTCGGGGGAGTAGATCGTGAACCGGTGCGGAAGCTGCGAGCTGCGCCGGTGGGAGTGCGACCACGCGGTCATGTGTTCGTTCACGTACGCGAGCGGCTGGCCGTGGTCGCTGAGGACCTCGTAGTGGCCTTCGGCGGCGAACAGGCGGCGGGGTTGTTCGACCAGCAACACGGGCGCGGTGAACAGGGGTGCGTGCATGTGGGGGCCTTTCCGGCGCGGTCGGCCCGGGGGCGACGTGGTCGGTTGGGTGCGAGGCGGTTGGGTCTGCGCAGCGGGGAGATTCGGGATAATCCAGCTGAAAACCTATCGTCGCTTCGACGACGCGGTGCCCTCGTGGGTTCCACCTGTTCGCGTGGGTCTTGCGCGCGCAAACCTAACGGTGTTAGGTGGTGGTACCGACCCCCTGGAGGCATCCGTGAACGCCGAGCACATCGTGGAGACCGCGAACGGACCGGTGCGCGGCACCTCCTCACCCCGGTCCGAGGACGGACGGGTCACCGTGCACCGGGGCATCCCCTACGCCGCCGCACCCTTTGGGGAACACCGCTTCGCCGCCCCCGCGCCCGCCCCGGCCTGGGACGGGGTCCGCGACTGCGCCGAACCCGGTCCGCCCGCGCCGCAGAGCGCCAGCTTCATCGGTACCGCGCCCTGGGACGCGGGCACCTCCCTGGACTGCCTGGTCCTCAACGTCTGGTCCCCGACCGCCGGGACCGGCACCGAGGACGGCGCGGCCCCGGTCATGGTGTGGATCCACGGCGGCGCCTACATCGTGGGCTCCGGCTCCGAGGCCACCTACGACGGCACCCGTCTGGCCGAGACCGGGATGGTCGTGGTCAGCGTCAACTACCGCTTGGGCTTCGAGGGCTTCGGTCACGTCCCCGGCCGCCCCGACAACCGGTGGCTCCTCGACCAGGTCGCCGCTCTGCGCTGGGTCCGTGACAACATCGCCGCGTTCGGCGGGAACCCGGCCGACGTCACCGTCGCGGGGGAGTCGGCCGGAGCCGGTTCGGTGGTCTGCCTGATGGCCTCACCCGAGGCGCGCGGGCTCTTCCACCGCGCCATCGCGCACAGCGTTCCCGGCGACATGATCACCGTGGACACCGCGCGCGAGGTCGCCGAGGGCGTGGCCGAGATCGTCGGGGTGCCGCTGGAGGCCGGGGCCCTGGCCGAGGTACCGCCGGAAAAGCTGCTGGCGGCGACCGACACGATCCTCTCCGGCGCCGGCAGGCCCGGCAAGGGAGTGCGGACCAAGGCCTTCACCTGCTACGGACCCGTGGTCGGCTGCCCCGAACTGCCCGAGCCGCCGCTGGAGGCGATCGCTCGGGGCTCCGCCGCCGACGTGGCCCTCCTGGTGGGCCACAACACCGACGAGTTCACCCTCTTCACCGGCCTGGGCCAGAAGGTGGAGGTCGAGGACGAGTCGGCGCTCGCGGTCACCGCCGACCGCCTCGGTCTGGGGGAGGACGCGGTGGAGGTCTATCGCGCGGCCCACCCCGAGGCGTCCCTCGCCGAGTTGTACGTCGCGATGCGCGGTGACGCCATGTTCTGCGAGTACTCCACCCGTGTCGCCGAGGCGCACGCGGCGGCGGGCGGCAGCGCCCACCTCTTCCGGTTCGCCGCGCGCAGCCGGGTCCTGGAGGGCGCCCTGGGGGCCTGCCACGCCTTCGACCTGCCCTTCGCGTTCGGCAACATGGACTGCGAACTGGCCCGGTTCCTGTGCGACGGCACCCCGGACGCCGCCCACCTCGCGCTGTCCGACAGGATGACGGCGGCCTGGAGCGCCTTCGTGTCCGGAGGCGAACCCGGATGGGCCCCGGTCCGGCCGGGAGCGACCACGGCCCGAGTGTGGGACCTGAAGGACTCACTGAGGGAGGGGGAGCGTTCCCCGCTGCGCGCACTGTGGTCCGGGGTGACGTTCGCACCGAAGTAGATCCCGCACCCCCCGGGCTCCGGTGGTCGATAACATTCGATTACGGGGTTTGGTACTGGTGTGACGGGGGTCGATTCGTGGTGGAAGACGTTCCGGAGGCGTTGCTGGCGGCTCGCGACGACGTCGCGCGCTTCCTCCTCTCGTACAAGTTCGCCATCGACACCGTGATGGCGAAGGTCAACATCCTCAACGAGGAGTTCCGCTACACCCACGACCACAACCCGATCGAGCACGTGAGCTCCCGGCTCAAGACCCCGTCCAGCATCATGGAGAAGGCGCGGCGGCGCGGGGTCCCCTACGACCTCAACGAGATCCGCGGGTCCATCCTCGACATCGCCGGTATCCGCGTCACGTGCAGTTTCGTCTCGGACACCTACACGATCCGCGACATGCTGGCCGGGCACGAGGACATCCGGGTGATGGAGGAGCGCGACTACATCCGCTCACCCAAGGCGAACGGCTACCGGAGCCTGCACCTGCTGGTGGAGACGCCGGTGCGGATGTCGGACCGGACAGAGGACGTGCCGGTGGAGATCCAGATCCGGACCATCGCGATGGATTTCTGGGCCAGCCTGGAACACAAGATCTACTACAAGTACGGCAAGTCGGTTCCGGTCGGTCTGCTGGACGAGATCCGCGAGGCGGCCGAGACGGCCAACCGTTTGGACGTGACGATGGAGCGCCTGCACGGCGAGGTGCGGGAACAGGGGGACCGGGTCAGGGGTTCGCTGCCCGGCCCGGAGGAACTGCGCAAGCTGCCCCTGGCCGACGAACTGCTGCGGGCGCTGGCCGAGCGGGTCAACTCCGAGCGCTCCGACTGACCGGCGGGTCGAAGAACCCGGCCGGTGCGCGGGCGACCAGCGCGGGTCGACCGCTGCTGTAGGCCGCCAGGTGTCCGAGGCCTGCGAACTCCACGCGGCTGGCGTGCGGCAGTGCCCCCTGACATCCTCTGAACAAAGGGCGCCGCGCGCACGTGGATCGCGGTCGCGTTCGGGGCATGGGAAAGGGGTCCCCGACCAGCGGGAACCCCTCACCACGCTGTGCCGCCCCGGTCGTGGGGGCGGCGCGCGTTACTTGCCCAGGCCCGCGCGGCGGAGGGCGTCAGCCATCGCGCTCGAGGCCGCCGGCGCGTTGTCCCGTCCTCCGTTGCCGCGCCCGCCGCCGTTGCCGCGCCCGCCGTTGTTCTGACGACCGCCGCCACGACGCTGCTCACCACCGCGACCGCCGCCACGGGGCTGTCCGCCGCCCTCGCCGCCACGGTTGCCGCGCTCGCCGCGACCGCCGCCCTGACCACCGGGGGCCGGGGCGTCGTCGTCCAGGCGCATCGTGAGCGAGATGCGCTTGCGCGGGATGTCGACCTCGCGCACCTTGACCTTGACGATGTCACCCGGCTTGACGACGTCGCGCGGGTCCTCCACGAACTTGTGCGACAGCGCCGACACGTGGACCAGGCCGTCCTGGTGCACGCCCACGTCCACGAAGGCGCCGAAGGCGGCCACGTTGGTGACCACCCCCTCCAGGATCATCCCCTGCTCCAGGTCGTCCAGCTTCTCCACGCCCTCCTTGAAGGTGGCGGTGGTGAAGGCGGGACGCGGGTCGCGGCCGGGCTTCTCCAGCTCGCTGAGGATGTCGGTGACGGTCGGCAGACCGAAGGTGTCGTCGACGAAGTCCTCGGGACGGACTCCCTTCAGCGCCTTCTTGTCACCGATCAGCGACGGCAGGTCGCTGCCGGTCCGGTCCAGGATGCGCCGCACCACCGGGTAGGCCTCGGGGTGCACCGCGGACGTGTCCAGCGGGTCGTCGCCGCCCGGCACCCGTAGGAAGCCCGCGCACTGCTCGAAGGCCTTGGGGCCCAGCCGTGGCACCGAGCGCAGGGCCTCGCGGCTCCGGAACGGACCGTTGGCGTCACGGTGCGACACGATGTTGCGGGCCAGGGTCGAGGTCACGCCCGACACCCGGGTCAGCAGCGGGACGGACGCGGTGTTGACGTCCACGCCCACGCCGTTCACGCAGTCCTCGACCACGGCGTCCAGCGAGCGCGACAGCTTCGCCTCCGCGAGGTCGTGCTGGTACTGGCCCACGCCGATGGACTTGGGGTCGATCTTGACCAGTTCGGCCAGGGGGTCCTGGAGGCGCCGGGCGATCGAGGCGGCGCCACGCAGGGACACGTCCAGGTCCGGAAGCTCCTCGGAGGCGTACGCCGAGGCCGAGTACACGGAGGCGCCAGCCTCCGACACCATGACCTTGGTGAGCTCGAGCTCGGGGTGGCGCTTGATCAGGTCGCCCGCCAGCTTGTCGGTCTCACGCGAGGCGGTGCCGTTGCCGATCGCGACCAGCTCGACGTCGTGGGCGGAGCACAGCTTGGCCAGGCGGTCGATCGAGCCGTCCCAGTCGCGGCGCGGCACGTGCGGGAAGACGGTGTCGGTGGCCACGACCTTGCCAGTGGGGTCGGTGACGGCGACCTTCACACCGGTGCGAAGGCCCGGGTCCAGGCCCAGGGTGGACCTGCTTCCGGCGGGCGCGGCCAGCAGGAGGTCGCGCAGGTTGGCGGCGAACACGTTGACGCCGTCGTCCTCGGCCTGCTGCCACAGGCGCATGCGCACGTCGATGTCGAGGCGGACCAGGATCCGGGTGCGCCAGGCCCAGCGCACCGTGTCCTGGAGCCAGCGGTCGGCTGCGCGGCCCCGGTCCACGATCTCGAAGTGTGAGGCGATGGCGTTCTCGTAGGAGCTGCGGGGGACGGTGCCGTCCGCGCCCGCCTCGGGGGTCTCCTCCGGCTCCAGGTTGAGGGTGAGGACCTCCTCCTTCTCACCCCGGTACATCGCCAGGACCCGGTGGGAGGGGAGCGCGGTGAGGGGCTCGGAGAAGTCGAAGTAGTCCGCGAACTTGGCCCCGGCCTCCTCCTTGCCCTCGCGGACCGCCGAACCCAGACGGCCCTTCTCCCACAGCCGCTCACGCAGCGTTCCGGTGAGGTCGGCGTCCTCGGCGAACCGCTCCACCAGGATCGAGCGGGCCCCGTCGAGGGCGGCCTTGACGTCGGCCACTCCCTTGTCGGCGTCGACGTAGGCGGCGGCGACCTCCTGCGGGTCCTGGTTCGGGTCACCGATCAGACCCTCGGCGAGCGGTTCGAGACCGGCCTCGCGCGCGATCTGGGCCTTGGTGCGGCGCTTGGGCTTGTAGGGGAGGTAGATGTCCTCCAGACGGGCCTTGGAGTCGGCCTCGTTGATCCGGGCCTCCAGCGCGTCGTCCAACTTGCCCTGGGAACGGATCGACTCCAGGATCGCGCTCCGGCGTTCGGCCAGTTCACGAAGGTAGCGCAGGCGCTCCTCCAGGGCGCGCAGCTGGGCGTCGTCCAGCGCTCCGGTGGCCTCCTTGCGGTACCGGGCGATGAAGGGAACGGTCGACCCGGCGTCGAGCATGTCGACGGCGGCACTGACCTGGTGCGCGCCCACGCCGAGCTCCTCGGCGATGCGCTGGTCGATCGTGGGTGTCACAGGGGTCGTCACGAGTAAACGTCCACTCTCTGGCTGTTCGGTGCGCGGACATTCTCGCGGTGCGCGGGACCGTTGTCATCCCGGCGCGTCGCCGTCCGCACTCCCAGGTTCCCGCACGATCACCCCTGCCCGGACCCGGGGGCGCGCGGGGGCGGACGGCGAAGCCGGAGTTCGGGTGGTTCGGTGGGATTCGGGGTCAATGGGGCTCGTGGGGCGGGTGTGGAGCCGTGCCTCAGGGTCCGGTGCCGTCGAGGTAGTCGGGGGCGTAGTACTCGTCGACCGGGGTCGGGCCCCGGTAGCCCTGGCACATGCATTGGCGATAGGTCGAGTTGGCCTGGCCGGTCCAGCGGCCGGGGATGACGACCTGGGTCTGGCAGCGCTTCGTCTCGTGGTCGTGGAAGACCAGGTTGTGGCCGCAGCCGCAGACGGGCTGGGGGGTGCGCTGCCCGCGGTCCGGGATCTGCGGGGTGCCGTGGTGCTGCTGGAGTTCTCGGCGGGACTCGCGGCGGGCGGTGCGCCGCCCCGCCAGGAAACCGGCGGCCGCGATCGCCGCGCCGATGACCATGAAGAACGGCTCCATGAGCTGACACCCTCCTCGGTTCCGGGGTCCCGTCCCGCCACGGGGTTGCGCCCATTGTCGCCCATGGGCGCGCTTTTCAGGGGTGGGTGGCCCGGTAGGTCGAACCCCGCAGGCCGAAAGTTTCCCAAAGAAATCTCTGCAAAGACCTTTTTGCAAAGGAGTCTTTGGAGTACGGTTCAGTCATGTACGAGAAAGAGCACCCGGAAGCGACGGAACCCGATCACGCGTCCATGGATGTGGGGGCCGAGGCCCTGCGCGGGCTCGCCCACCCCCTGCGGGCCCGCATCCTCGACGAACTCACCCTCGAGGGATCCGCGACCGCGACCATCCTGGCCGAACGACTGGGCGAGAGCAGCGGATCCACCAGCTACCACCTGCGCCAACTCTCCCGGTACGGGTTCGTCGAAACCGACCCCGGCCACACCGGGCGCCGCGACCGCTGGTGGCGCATCCGCCCCGGCGGCTGGCGCATGAGCGGCCTCGACCACCTGCGCAACCCGGCCACCCGCGAGGCGGCCGAGATCGTCCTGGACCGCTACTACGGCGGCCGCCGCGAACGGCTCGACCAGTGGCGGAACCGGGTCAGGACACGGCCCGACGACCCGGTGGTGCGGCGTTGGCAGACGGCCATGCAGGACTCCCTGTCGCACGCGCGGATGACCCCGGAGGAGACCGAGGAGTTCGCCGGAGCGCTCCAGGAGTTCGTCCGGTCCTGGACACGCCGCTTCGAGGGCCGTACCGCCCGGAGCCACCCCGACACCGAGTCGGTGGAACTGCACACCGACCTGTTCCCCAATCTCGGCGGGGCGCCCGACGCGGACGACGCGGACGCATCCGAGAAGGGCGGCGAGGACGACGGCCCCACGTCTCCCTGACCCCACGTTTCCCTGACCCCGCGAAGCCGTGCCACCTGAATCCACCCCCCACTCAGGAGCCCCATGACCACCGCACCTCCCACCACGCACGCGCCCCGGTCCGAACGACTCGGCGGGGACTTCCACCGCTTCTGGGGCGCCGGCGTGTTCACCAACCTGGCGGACGGCATGCTCGTCGTGGCGCTGCCGCTGATCGCGGTCTCCCTCACCCAGGACCCGCTCCTCATCGCGGGCCTCACCGCCGTGCGCTTCCTGCCCTGGCTGCTGCTGGCCCCGCTGTCGGGCGTCCTGATCGACCGGGTGCACCGCATGCGCGCCATGGTCGTGTCCAACACGGTCGCCACCCTGGTCATGGCCGGTCTGATCATGGCCATGGTCACCGGGAGCCTGTCCGTCTGGCTCCTGTACGCGGCGATGTTCGCGCTGATCTGCTGTGAGACGGTGACCGACCCGGCGAGCAGGATCGCGGTGGTCCAGCTGGTCCCGGCCCGGTTGCTGGACCGGGCCAACAGCCGGGTGGAGGGCGGCCGACTGGTCGCCCAGGAATGCCTCGGCCGCCCGGTCGCCGGGTTCCTGTTCGCGGCCGGAGCGGTCGCGCCCCTGGTGGGGATCGCGGGATCCTACGCCCTGTGCGTGGTGCTGCTGTGCGCCGTGCCGCTGGTGTGGAGCCGCTCCGTTCCCAGTGAGGGGGAGCCCGCGCGGACCGAGGGCTTCCTGCGCTCCACAGGTGAGGGCTTCCGACAGGTCCTCGGCGATCCGATCCTGCGCGGCAACATGCTCTGCAACGCCGGGATGATGGTCGGCGCGAACTTGGGCGGCGCGGTGCTCGTGCTCCACGCGCAGGGCGCCCTCGGGGTTCCCGCCGTGTTCTTCGGGGCCTTCATGACCTCCTCCGCGATCGGGGGAGTCCTCGCCAGCCTGACGGCCGACCGGGTGATCACCCGCGTCGGCAGACGGACGACCGTGGTCGGCGGCTACCTGGGGATGGCCGTCTGCTTCACGGGCGTGGCCCTCGTCGGAGACCCGTACTCGGCCTTCGCGCTGCTCACGGTGTCCGGCTTCTGCATGGTCGTGTCCAACATCGCCGCGAGCCCGTACTACCAGACCGTGGTCCCCGACGCCGTGCGCGGCCGCGTCGCGGGGGTCAGCCGGATGATCGGCTGGGGCGTCACACCGCTCGGGGCCCTGGCCGGAGGCCTGCTCGGTCGGATCGACCTCGCGCTGGCCTTCCTCCTGGGCGGTGTGATCATGGCCCTCACCGTTCTCCTGTCCCGGCAGGTGATAGCCGAGACCGCCCGCCGCGCGGACCTGGCCCTGGCCGAGGCCGCCGCGCGGCCCGGATCCGATGAGGAGAACCGATGACCACCACCCCACCCGCCTCGGGTGCCCCAGGGTCCGGCCCCCACGACGAGGCCGGACCGGGGGCGGCGGCTCAGGCCTCGGCGCGCAGCTTCTTGAGCGTCCGCACGTCCTCGGCGTGCGGACCCTCCGGGCCCGGCGTCTCCAGGGTGATGGGGACACCCGCGGTCACCGGGTGGCGGAACAGCTCCGTGAACGGCTTGGCGCCGATGTGGCCCAGACCGATGTTCTCGTGCCGGTCCCTGTTGCTGCCGCAGGGCGCCTTGGAGTCGTTGCCGTGGATCAGCTTGAGCCGGTCGGCGCCGACCACCTCGCCGAAGCGGTCCATCGTCTCGCGCATGCCCTCGACGGTCGAGATGTCGTGACCGGCCGCGAACAGGTGCGCGGTGTCCAGGCACACGCCCACGTTGGAGTGCCAGTCCAGGGCCTCCATGTAGGGGACGAGGTCGTCGACCGTGGCGCACAGCACCTGGCCCTGACCGGCCATCGGCTCCAGCAGCACAGGCGGGACGTCGTCGCCGAGCCGCTCCAGCAGGGGGAGGATCCGGGAACGGACCCGCTCCAGCCCGGCCTCGCGCCCGCCCGAGACCGCCGAACCGGTGTGCATCACCACGCCGAGGGCGCCGATCTCCGCGCCGCGCCGCAGGGCGTGCTCCAGGGAGACGAGCGACTTCTCGGCGGTCTCCTCGTTGGGTGCGCCGGGGTTGATCAGGTAGGGGGAGTGCACGAACACGGGCAGGTCCGTGCGCTCCCGCATTTGCGCGTCCTGCGCCGGGTCGCCCGCGTTGGTCGCCCAGCCGCGCGGGTTGGACACGAAGACCTGGACGGTCTCCGCGCCGATCTGCTGTGCGTACGCCAGGCCCTTGGTGGCCATGCCGCCCGCCACGGGCACGTGCGCCCCGATCGGGGTCCGGGGCCGCTTCTGCTCAGTGTTGTTCATCGCGAACCAACTCTAGGGCCGACCAGCGGGTGGGCGTGGTCTGCGGTGTCCCACTCGGCGCGGCGTCGTCACGCTGCCGGGCCGGTCAGGGCCGGTCGCGCAGTTCGGTGAGCAGGTCGGGGAGTTCCCACAGCACGGTGACGTGGCCGTGCCCGGGGAGCACGCGAAGCTCGGCTCCCGGGACCAGGCCCGCGGTGTGCCGCGAGTGCGCGATCGGGACGATCGTGTCCGCGTCACCGTGCACCACGACGAACGGGGTGTGCGCGGCCGCCGGGTCGAAGGTCCAGGGGCGGCCCTGGACCCAGGAGTCCTGGGTGTAGCCGCCCACCCCCTGGGCGAACGCGTCCTTGGCCGCGGCCGCCAGGTGTGGGACGTACCGAGATGCGAACAGTCGGCTGTCGGGTTCGGGCCACTCGGTCGGAGAGGAACCGAGGTGGCGCTCGCCCCACTCCAGGGCGGCCCGCTCGTCCGGCAGGCGCATCATGGCCCGTTCGACCTCGGAATAGCCCTCCCAGCCGGGTTCCCACGCGAAGTCGGTGACCCCGCCCAGGACGACGGTGCCGCGCACACGCTCCGGCAGCAGGGCGGAGACGGCCACACCGTAGGGACCGCCCGAGGAGTGTGCCGCCACCAGGAAACGGTCGACGCCGAGGGAGTCGGCGAGCGCGGCCGCGTCGTCGACCCAGCCAGTGAGAGTGCGCCCGGGGGCGGGGGAGGAGCCGCCGTAGCCGGGCCGGTCGGCGGTGATCACCCGCAGCCCGGCGGCGGCGAACGCCTCGTCCTGGTCGCCCAGGTTGCGTCTGCTCATCGGGGCGCCGTGCGCGAACAGGACCGGGGTCCCCGCCGGGTCGCCGATGTCCGTGTAGGCGACCGTGCGCCCGTGGAGTTCGACCGTCGTGTCCCGCATGCCGCACCCGCCCCGCTTCCCTCGTCCTCACCGAACGTTAGACGCCGCGCGTCGGCGCCCACAAGGAGGAGCGGGCGACGGGTCGGCGAGAAGGGAAGCGGCGTCGAACCCCTCGGCGCCGACCGTGCCCGGTGTCCAGCGCGGAGTCCCTGGACCTGTGCCAGCGCACGGTGGGGGGTGCTCTCTCCGGGGGCGGGGTTCGGACACCGACGCGCCCGCCGAGGTCACCGACCGGGCTGCGACCCAGGGCGGCCGATCCAGCGGGACCGTCCCGTTGACCGTCGGGCCGGACGGAGCGCTAGTCTCGTGCCCGTGAGCACCTCGACCACGCAGCCCTTCAGCCTGTCCGACGTCACCGCCGCCTTCGAGGAGGTCTACCCACCCCAGTGGGCCGCCTCCTGGGACGCGGTCGGCCTGGTCTGCGGGGACCCCGCGCAGCCGGTGGAGCGCGTCCTGTTCGCGGTCGACCCCGTGGACGCGGTGGTCGACGAGGCCGTGACCTGGGGTGCGGACCTGATCATCACGCACCACCCGCTGATGCTGCGCGGCGTCACCAGTGTCGCCGCCAACACCCCCAAGGGCCGGATCGTGCACCGCCTGATCCGCTCCGGTGTGGCTCTGTACACCGCGCACACCAACGCCGACACCGCCGCGCCCGGGGTGTCCGACGCCCTGGCCCGCGCGGTCGGCCTCACGGGTTCGCTGCGACCGCTCGACCCCGACGCAACCGACCCCGAGGGGCGGCGCGGCATCGGTCGCGTCGGCGAGCTGGACGAGCCCATGGTCCTGCGGGACTTCGCGGCCCGGGTGGCCCAGGGGCTGCCCGCCACCGCTGGGGGCGTCCGCGTCGCCGGTGACCTGGACCGCGTCGTCACCACCGTCGCGGTCTCGGGCGGGGCGGGCGACTCCCTGCTCGGCGCCGCCCGCGCCGCCGAGGTGGACGCCTACGTCACCTCCGACCTGCGCCACCACCCCGCCTCGGAGTTCGTCGAGGAAGCGGGCGGCCCGGCACTCGTGGACACCGCCCACTTCGCCAGCGAGTGGCCGTGGCTGGCCGACGGCGCCGCCCAGCTGGCCGACGCCCTCCGGCGCACGGGTGGCCCGAATGGGGCTAACGTGGAGACCCGCGTGTCGACCACCGTGACGGATGCCTGGTCACGGACCTTCCCACACGCGTAGTACCCCCTCGACGACCACAACTGCACAGGGCGCGGGCGGCCTCCCCGGCCTCCCAACCGCGATTCCCAGGAGACTCCAAGTGAAAGCCGAACCCGCCGCTCAGGCCAGACTGCTCGACCTCCAGGAGCTCGACACCGAGCTCCAGCGTCTGGACCACCGTCTCCGGAGCCTGACCGAGATCGCCGAGGCGGCCCGGCTCAAGGAGCGGGTCGACGCGATCGACGCCGAGCTCATCACCGCCCAGACCCGCGCCTCCGACATCGAGCGCCACCAGCGCAAGGCCGAGAGCGACGTCGAACAGGTGCGTTCGCGCGCCGACCGCGACACCAAGCGTCTGGAGTCGGGGCAGATCACCAACGCCAAGGAGCTCCAGAACCTCCAGTCGGAGATCGCCTCGCTGGGTCGACGCCAGGCCGAGCTGGAGGAGGTCGTTCTGGAAGTCATGGAGGAGGCCGAGTCCGTCAACTCCGACATCACGCGCCTGACCGGGGAACGCGAGGAGGCCGTCGCCCGCTTCACGGAGGTCACCGCTCGCCGGGACACCGCCGCCGCCGAGATCCAGTGGGACCGCACCCGCGTCACCCAGGACCGTCAGCGGGTCAGCGAGGACATCCCCGCCGACCTGCTGAAGCTGTACGACAAGCTGCGGTCCCAGTACGACGGCGTGGCCGCCGCCCCGCTGCGGTACGGCCGCTGCAACGGCTGCAAGCTGGCGCTGAGCACCGTGGAGCTCAACGAGATCCGCGCGACCGCCGCCGACGAGGTGGTCCGCTGCGAGGACTGCCGCCGCATCCTGGTGCGCACCGAGGAGTCGGGGCTCAACGCCCCCGCCGCCGAATGAGCTGGGGCGCGCCGGACAGCGAGCCGACCCGCCTGGTCCTGCTCCGCCACGGGCAGACCCCGCTGTCCGTCGAACGGCGTTTCGCCGGACGCGGCGACGTCCCCCTCACCGAGGTGGGGCACGCCCAGGCCGAAGCGGCCGCGCGGCGCCTGTCCGGGTGGGGGATCGACGCGGTGGTCTCCTCCCCGCTGTCGCGTGCCCGGCACACCGCCGGGTACGCGGCCGAGCTCCTCGGTCTGCCGGTGGAGACCGACGAGGGGTTCGTGGAGACGGACTTCGGCGCATGGGAGGGCCTGACCTTCGCCGAGGCGCGCGAGCGCGACCCCGAGGGAGTCGACCGGTGGCTGGCCGATCCCGAGACGGGCCCGCCCGGAGGGGAGAGCTTCGCCGATGTGGCCCGCCGCGTGGGCGCGGCGCGGGACGCCCTGCTGGAACGCCACCGGGGCCGCCGGGTCCTGGTGGTCAGCCACGTCACCCCGATCAAGGTCACTGTCCAGCAGGCCGTGCTCGCGCCGATCACGGCGCTGTACCGGATGCACCTGGACACCGCCTGCCTGACCGAGGTGGACTGTTACGCGGACGGACCGCAGGTGGTGCGCTCCCTCAACGACACCGCACACCTGGACCAGTAGGGGTTTCGTACCCCCGTGAGCCCGCTAGACTGGGCCGCAGAGGGGGAGTCGGCCAGACGGTCGCGGACCCGCGCCCGGCGCGGGTTCGAGGAAAGTCCGGACTCCACAGGGCAGGGTGGTCGGTAACGCCGACCCGGGGTGACCCGCGGGACAGTGCCACAGAAAACAGACCGCCACCGCTCGCGGTGGTAAGGGTGAAACGGTGGTGTAAGAGACCACCAGCGGCCGGAGCGATCCGGCTGGCTAGGTAAACCCCACCCGGAGCAAGGTCAAAAAGGGAACCTTCGGGTTCCCGCGCGGATGTTCGAGGGCGGCCCGCCCGAGTCCGCGGGTAGACCGCACCGAGGTCGTCGGCAACGGCGGCCCCAGATGGATGACCGTCCGGTCGCAGACCGACAGAATCCGGCTTACCGGCCGACTCCCTCTCCTCCAAGTCTCTGACCTGCGACGCAGCGCGGGGGAGCCGACCGTGTTTGCTCTCTGTTTGCTCCGGTCGGTCAGCTGGCGCTTTTCCTGATGCTGGCCCCACCGAGATGTACCGACGCCTCGGGGAGCGGGGACACCGGCCGGTGAGGTTCACCGAGGAGATCACCATTCGCCGACCTCTTCAGGAAGAGGCGGACTTCCTCGCACTCGAGGGGGATCTCCCGGTCATCGTCGTGACCCGGATCGGCATTGATGCGCAGGGCATGAACGTCGAGGCAACCGTGAACGTCTTGGACGCCTATGCCTGGTCCCTGGTGTACGAGTGGGAAGAGAACCAGGATGACTGAGACTCCGCGGCATTCGGTAAGCGTCACAGGCGTGGTCTTCAACGATGACGGCCAGGTCCTCGCGATCGAGCGCGACGACGACGGTCGGTGGGTTCCGCCGGGCGGTGTCTTGGAGCTCCACGAGGACCCCAGAGACGGGGTTGTTCGTGAGGTCTGCGAGGAGACCGGTGTGAAGGTCAGGCCGGGCCGGCTGATCGGGATCTACAAGAACATGTCTCTTGGCGTGGTGAGCATGGCCATCGCTTGCACGATCGAATCCGGTGAACCCCGGCCGTCGGAAGAAGCGAAGACTGCGCGCTGGATCAGCGTGGAGGAAGCCCGAGAACGGATGCCGGAAGCGAGGCTGGTCCGTGTTCTGGATGCGCTACGAGACGATGGCCCCTTCATCCGCTGCCACGATGGCACGAAGCTGTTGTAGAGCGGGGAGCTAACCCGGAGGACTTCCGAGTCTTCCGGGTTTCTTCATGCCCGGAGCCGGGTGATGAGAAGTTTCTTTACGTCTTCAAGCCCGCACCTGCGGTGCGGGAGGCACAGGGGGTCGGTGGTGCTCAGACTTTAGGCACCTCTCCGGGCGGGCGCGTGTCGAGTCGGTGTACGCCGACGGAACTTCAGCACCACTGGCCTTCCGCACTCACGGTGAGATCCTCGGGGAGTCGGTGCTCGCGGGCGGAGGCCGGACCCGCAACG
>NZ_LAVM01000056.1:0-38062 GCF_001083815.1 Nocardiopsis sp. SBT366
GTTGTGGTTTCTGGGTTGGGGGATGGGAGAAGCCCGGGGGGTCGAGGGCTACTGGGGGTGTGGGCGTTGGTGTGGGTGTTGGTTGGGTGCGCGGCCTTGAGGGTTGGGGTTGTTGTTCGCTGTGGGTTCTGGGGTTGTGGTTGCTTTAGCGGGAGGGTTCTACGGCCAACCCGTTTTTCCCATTAGCTGAAGGCGGTCGGGTGCTGCTTACTGCGTACCCCTTGGGGCCGAACTTTCCAATCAGGGCGGGGTGGGTGGATGGTGCTGTGCCCGCACCGCACTTGGCGGTCGTGCTGTTGAGTGGCACGTCTGGTAGGTCAGGGCCAAGTACGGCGACGGGCCACCCCCCAGGACTACTGGTGTGTTCTAGAGATGCGTGTCCCCACCTCTGGCGAAAACCCCCGCCGTCTAAGCACCGTTTACCGCTCTACGGCCAACCCGCACACACCCAGGCGGGCACACCACCAACCGTTTCTAGACCCCCAGGGTCTGAGGTGCGTTGCGCCGTGCGGGTCACTACAGCGCGTGATGAGGTTCAAGCGAACCCCTTGGCGCTGGGGGATCTGCGCACCGCGCACGTTCAACCACCCGGGGCGGGGGCGGTAGTAGCCCGTGCGCACCAACCCCCTCGGCCACAGGGGGGCACCTGTGCGCTGCCCCGGCCCGTGCGGGGTTTGAAGCGCAACCGTGCGCTGTAGTGACCCGCACGGCACCAACCCCCTCAGGTCCCAGGGGGTGTGCGCGTGCAGGTGTGCAGCCGCCTCAGCCCCCGAGGGTTTGTTTGAAGCCTCGTCCCCGCTGGTTGAACCCGCACGGCGCAAACCCCCTCAGACACAGCGGGGTACAGAGGTGCAGGTACGCGCTTCGCTCGGTGGTGCGGGTTGGCGGGAGTGCGGTGGTCGGCGCTCAGACGGCGGGGGTTTTCGCCAGTGCTGGGGACACGTTCTTCTCGAACACGTCGGTTGTCCTGGGGGGTGGCCCGTCGCCGTACTTGGCCCTGACCTACCAGACGGTCACTGGTCTGCTCATCCGCCAAGTGCGGTGCGGGCACAGCACCATCCACCCACCCCGCCCTGATTGGAAAGTTCAGCCCCAAGGGGTACGCAGTAAGCAGCACCCGACCACTTCAGCTAATGGGAAAAACGGGTTGGCCGTAGAACCCTCCCGCTACAGCAACCACAACCCCAGAACCCTCCCGCTACAGCAACCACAGACCGTAGAACCCTCCCGCTACAGCACCCCAACCCCAGAACCCACAGCGAACAGCAACCACAGACGAACCCCCAGGTGGCCTGCGGCCCCAGGGGTTTTCACCTGCGGCCCCGCTCTGGCTACTTCCTGATCGTGTCGGTGGCCCAAGCGTTGTGCTTGGCCGTTTCGGTGAAGACCCACGGGCCCACGCAGGCGACGCTCTCGTCGTAGTCGCCGTCGCGGCTGACCAGGCCGACCAGTTCCCAGCCGTCCTCGGTGCCGCGGATCATGGGGCTACCGGAGTCGGTCGAGCAGACCTGCGCCTGTTCAGTGGGGTGTTCGGAGCAGAGGTCCTCGTCGAGCTCCGCGCAGCGGTCGTCGGGCACGATCTCGGTGTCGATCTGCTGGAGGATCTCCGGCTTGGGTACCTGGCCGAGCTCGTCGACCACGCCCCAGCCGAGGGCACGCACCTCGGTGCCCGGGGCCGGCCGGTCCTCGGCGATGCGGATGGGGGTCTGCTCGACCGGGGAGTCCAGCTTGAGGAGTGAGATGTCCTTGCGCACCAGGAGGAACGAGTGGGGGTAGTCGGGGTCGTCGCTGACGTCCTGCGCCTCGTAGTCCGGGTGCTGGACCACGTCGACCACCTCGCGTTCGCTGCCGCCCTCGTCGCGATGGTTGCTGCCCACCCGCACTGAGATCTTCTCCGTGCCGAGCAGGTCGAAGTCGGAGCAGTGGGCGGCGGTGAGCACCCACTGCTCGTCGATCAGCGAACCCCCGCAGTAGTGCAGGCCCTGGTCGTCGAACAGGGCGGTCACGAACGGGTACTCCTCGGTGGCGTCGACCCCGCCGATGATGGCGGAGGCGGGAGGGGCCAGCGCCAACGGGCCCAGCAGCGCCGCGGCTCCGATCGTCCCCAACACTCGGCTGTTCCTGATCATGTCCGTCCCTTCGGTTGTGGTCTGCACACGAACCTAGGGGGGCCGCCCCCGTCGGGGCATCGGCCGCGAGAGCTAGCCTGCGGCTACGAAAGTCGCGCCCTTGCGGGGTACGAACGGAGGTGAAGCGCCCGGCCGGGCAGCCGGGCGCTTCGACTTCAGAAGCCGTAGTTGTGCATCGAACCGCCCGGGTAGACGGTGCCCACCCCGTCGCGGTAGGCGTAGCCGCCGTAGTTGGCGCCCTCGACGAAGGTCCAGCCGCCCAGGGTGAGGCCGTTCAGCGCCACGTACCAACCTGCGGCGTTCGGGTCCGTGTAGCCGCGCAGGGAGAAGTGGATGTGCGCGCCGGTGGTCGAGCCGCCCGCGCAGAGGCTGTTGCCCTGGGTACCCAGGTAGTGGCCGGTGCCCACGTCGTTACCGGGCAGCCACTGGTAGTCCTCCAGGTGGTAGTAGTCCGTGGAGTATCCGTTGTCGTGGATGACCCGGGTCCAGCCGGAGCAGAGCGAGTAGGCGTAGCCGCCCCGGGCCGCGCGGGCCTGGCCGTTGCCTCCGGCGAAGTCCACGGAGCTGTACGGGGGGCCGCCGCTGAACCCGTGCGGGCCGCCGGTCATGATCATCGAGGTGCCGATGGAGAACGGCAGACCCACCCCGGTGTAGGCCATCGGGGAGAGCTGGTCCGGGTCCGTGGAGGCCGCGACGGTCTCGCGCTGCTCGGTGTCCATCAGGGCCGACTCGGCGAGGATCTGGGAGAAGTCCTCGGTGCCCTCGAGGCCGATGTCCCAGGTCGCGCCGTCGAGTTCGGCCGCGAACAACCAGGCGTGGGGGTCCTCGCCCTCGATCTCGGGGGCGGTGACGATGGCGACACCGAAGGCGGCCTCGTCGTTGGCCTCACGGATGTCGACCCGCACGTCCCGGTCCTGGGCGGCGAGGGTGGACAGCTCCGTGGAGCGTTCCGCCAGGACGTCCTCGATGACCGAGTCGGCCAGGGAGGACGTGGTGGTGGGGAGGTCTTCGGCCACCTCGGTGAGGATCTCCACGTTGGCGGCGGTGCTCAGGGGTTCGGTCTGTGCCGTCGCGGGGGTCATGGAGGTGACGACCAGCGCGACCGAGGCGGTCAGTACCAGGGGGGTGGTGGGTAGTGTCAACGCTTCTCCTGGGGAGTCGAGCGAACGGGGTGTGACACCACAAGCTCGTGGCTACCGCAGAGTAACCAGGCCCCCACAAGCGGACAAGGGGTGTTCCGGAAACTTTCTCCGGCGACACCCCTTGTTTGGTTGGTTCCCTACCGAGTGGTTCTCTCCAGCGCCAGCAGGAACTCCTTGCGCTCCAGGCCCCCGGCGTAGCCGGTCAGCTTCCCATCGGCGCCGATGATCCGGTGGCACGGAACGATGACGCTGATCGGGTTCCGCCCGTTGGCCATGCCCACGGCGCGGGACGCGGTGGGTCGGCCCAGTTCCCGGGCGAGCTGGCCGTAGCTGGAGGTCTCCCCATAGGGGATGGTGGTCAGCGCCCGCCACACCTGGAGCTGCCAGGGCGTCCCGGAGGGAGCGAGTGGCAGGTCGAAGTGCTGGAGCTCCCCGGCGAAGTAGGCGGCCAGCTGCTTCCTCACCTCGGTGAAGGAGCCCTCGTCGGCCACCCACTCGGACGGGATGGCACGCG
This sequence comes from Nocardiopsis sp. SBT366, assembly GCF_001083815.1. Classification (NCBI taxonomy): domain Bacteria; kingdom Bacillati; phylum Actinomycetota; class Actinomycetes; order Streptosporangiales; family Nocardiopsidaceae; genus Nocardiopsis; species Nocardiopsis sp. SBT366. Next base: position 3,786 of record NZ_LAVM01000056.1, read on the forward strand.
TTCCCTGTTGGGGCGGCGTCAGGAGGCCGCCGAGGGCCTCGCCGTCACCGAAGAGCGTCAGCTCGCCCAGGGGTGAGTCCATCGTGCCGTGGCGGGTCGGGCCGGGCAGCGGCGAACGGAACGTCACCGCGGTCTCGCGGGACGGAGCGGGCTGCTCCAGGTCCATGGGAAGTGTGTCCTGTTCGGTGATCATGCTGACTCCTTCAGGCTGAGTGACGCCCACAGGAGGTGGGTCGCGTAGGAACGCCACGGGCTCCAGGCCTCGGGCTCGGCCTCCTGCTTCAGGGCCTGGCGGACGCCGAGGTCCGTGGACAGGAAGACGTCCGGGTCGCCCAGGCCGCGCATCCGGACGTATCCGGCGGTCCACGGGCCGATCCCGGGCAGTTCCATCAGTTGTCGCTGCGCCTCGTCCCGGTCGCAGCCCGGACCCAGGTCCACACGGCCGGAGGCGATCGCCCCGGCCATCGTGGTCAGAGCCCTGCCCCGTGAGACGGGGATGGACATCCCGGTGGGATCGGCACCGGCCAGGGAGTCCGGGGAGGCGAACGTGTGCGTGAGTTCGGGGAACAGGTCGCCGAGCCCGGAGGGCAGCGGTTCCCCGTAGCGGGACACCAGCCGTCCTGCCAGGGTACGCGCGGCCTTGACCGACACCTGCTGGCCGAGGACCGCGCGGACCGCGAGTTCGGCGGGGTCCACGTGGCCCGGAGCGCGGGTTCCGGGACGCTGACGCAGCACGGGGCCGAGTACCGGGTCGGGCCCCAGGACCTCGGCGACCGCGTCAGGGTCGGCGTCCAGGTCCAGGAGGCTCCGGCAGCGGCGTACGGCGCTGGTCAGATCGCTGGGGTCGGTGAGCCACAGTCGGCACAGGACGTGGTCGGAGCCGGCGGAGAGTTCGACGACGCCGGGTCCGTGGGGCAGGCGCAGGGTCCGACGGTAGGAGCCGTCGAACCCCTCCACGCCCGGAACCGCACGGGCGCCGAGGAAGGAGAGCATCCCCTCCAGATCGATCGGTCCCCGGTAGGGGAGCCGCAGCACGATCCCGCCCGGGGTCGGCGCCGCCCTGCGGGTGGTCGCGCGCATCTGGGAAGGGGAACGGTCGAAGACCGCCCGCATCGTCTCGTTGAACTGGCGCACGCTGCTGAACCCGGAGGCGAACGCGACGTCCGCCATGGGCATGTCGGTGGTCTCCACGAGGACGCGGGCGGTGTGTGTGCGCTCGGCCCGCGCCAGGGCCAGGGGCCCCGCGCCGACCTCGGCCGTGAGCAGCCGGTTCAGCTGGCGTTCGCTGTAGCCGACGTTCTCCGCGAGGGCGCCCACACCCCCGCGGTCCACGGCGCCGTCGTGGATCAGCCGGATCGCCCGGCCCACGACGTCGGCCCGCACGTTCCACTCGGGGGAGCCGGGAACCGTGTCCGGCCGACACCGTTTGCAGGCGCGGAACCCCGACTCCTGCGCGGCGGCCGCGGTGCGGTAGAACCGGACGTTCTCCCGGCGCGGGGTCACCGCCGGGCAGCTCGGGCGGCAGTAGATGCCGGTGGTGCGCACGGCGGTGTAGAAGACCCCGTCGAAACGGGAGTCCCTGCTCCGTACCGCTCTGTAGCGCTGCTCGTCGTCCATCACAACCACCATGTTCGTCGATTCCGACGAGGCGTGCTGGCGGTTTTCGGACACGTAGGTCGGGTCAGTCCTCGCTGGTGAGGTAGTCGATGTAGACCGGGCGCAGCGCCTCGTGGACCTTGGGGTCGTGCTCCGCCGAGAACGCCTCGTAGAGGAGCCCGGTGGCCTGGGCGACGCTGGCCTCACTGGCCTCGGGGTTGCCCGCGGCGGCCTCGGCGGCGGGGATCAGGCGCAGCAGCCGCCAGAGGAAGCCCACGTCCCAGCGCCTGCGCGCCAGGTCCAGGGCGCGTTCCCGCAGGTCCTCGGTACTGGTCTGTTCGAATCCGTCATCCATCCTCGGACGATACCCGCCCCCGTGCCCCGCACCCGCGAGTGACCTGGGTTACTCTTCACACGAGTCGATCATCTCCCCCCGCGGGGAGGGCCCTCACAAGGGGCGCCCGAGGGGAACGTAGTGAGGGGTACGCCATGGCCGAGGCCGCCGCGCGCGTCGTCGTCGCGAAGCCGGGACTGGACGGGCACGACCGGGGGGTCAAGATCGTCGCCCGGGTCCTGCGTGACGCCGGGGTGGAGGTCATCTACACCGGTCTGCGTCAGACCCCGGAGATGATCGTCGCCGCCGCGCTCCAGGAGGACGCCGACGCCATCGGCCTGTCGGTGCTCTCGGGCGCCCACATGACGATGTTCGGTCGGGTCATGGAGCTGCTCCGGGAGAACGACGCCACCGACATCAGGGTCTTCGGAGGGGGCATCATCCCCGACTCCGACATCGCGGAGCTGGAGGCGATGGGGGTCGCCCGGATCTTCACACCCGGGGCGCCGACCGCCGAGATCGCGGAGTGGGTGCGCGAGAACATCCGGCCCGCGCACGCCGCCTGAGGGGTTCGTGACCTTCGTCGCAGTTCGTCAGGGGGCCGATCCAGGGCGAATCGACCCCGAACCGGTGTTATCAGCGGTGTCTCTCGTCACATATCTTCCCAAGTCGGAGGGGCCGCAACGCCGCATGAGCGGCATTTGTGCGCAAGACCATGGGGTGAACGCGACCCTGGTGTCCGGCGGCCAGACGACGGGCGACTAAGCTTTGCGCATGTCGCGGGTGGCAACGCCGCGGCGATCTCGATCTCTGTAGGCGGCTCACCCCCAACGGGGCTCTGCGTCGTGGCGTGACACCCCTTTCAGTGCGTCACGCCGATCGACACGCCACCCCGGTACACACTTGAGCCAGCGAGTTACAAGGACGGACCCTCGTGGACCTGTTCGAATACCAGGCGAAGCAACTCTTCGCAGAGTACGGGGTTCCCGTACCCCAGGGGAAGGTGGCGAGCACGGTCGCTGAGGCGCGTGCCATCGCCGATGAGTTCGCCGCCGCGGGCAAGCCCCGCGTCGTCGTGAAGGCCCAGGTCAAGACCGGTGGTCGCGGTAAGGCCGGCGGCGTCAAGGTGGCCGAGGGCCCCGAGGACGCCGAGGCCAAGGCCGGGCAGATCCTTGGCATGGACATCAAGGGCCACACGGTCCACCGTGTCCTCGTCGAGGAGGCGAGTGACATCGCCGAGGAGTACTACTTCTCCTTCCTGCTCGACCGCGCCAACCGCAACTTCCTCTCCATCTGCTCCAAAGAGGGCGGCATGGAGATCGAGGAGGTCGCCGAGACCAACCCCGACGCCGTCGCCAAGATCTCGATCGACGCCCTGAAGGGCGCCCCGGCCGACGTCGCCGCGGAGATCGTCAAGGCGGGCAACCTGCCCGAGGCCGCCGCCGCGGGTGCCACGGAGATCGTCTCCAAGCTGTGGGACGCCTTCGTGGGCAAGGACGCCACCCTCGTGGAGGTGAACCCGCTCATCCTGACCAAGGACGGCCGGGTCGTCGCCCTCGACGGCAAGGTGACCCTGGACGAGAACGCCGAGTTCCGCCAGGACCTCGAGAGCCTGACCTTCGCCGAGGAGGGTGACCCGCTCGAGGTCGCCGCCAAGGCCAAGGGCCTCAACTACGTCAAGCTCGAAGGCGAGGTCGGCATCATCGGTAACGGTGCCGGTCTGGTCATGTCGACCCTGGACGTGGTCGCCTACGCCGGTGAGGACCACGGTGGCGTCAAGCCCGCCAACTTCCTCGACATCGGTGGCGGCGCCTCCGCCGAGGTGATGGCGAACGGCCTGGAGATCATCCTGGGCGACCCGGACGTCAAGAGCGTCTTCGTCAACGTCTTCGGTGGCATCACCGCCTGCGACGCGGTCGCCAACGGCATCGTGCAGGCTCTGGAGCTCCTGGAGCAGCGCGGCGACGACGTCAGCAAGCCGCTGGTCGTGCGCCTGGACGGCAACAACGCCGAACTGGGCCGCCAGATCCTCGACGAGCGCGCCCACCCGGCCGTTCGTCGGGTCGACACGATGGACGGCGCCGCCGCTCAGGCCGCCGAGCTCGCGGCGAAGTAGGGACAACACACCATGGCTATCTTCCTCAACAAGGACAGCAAGGTGCTCGTCCAGGGCATGACCGGCTCTGAGGGCACCAAGCACACCCGCCGTATGCTCGCGTCCGGCACCAACATCGTTGGTGGCGTGAACCCGCGCAAGGCCGGGCAGAGCGTCGACTTCGACGGCACCGAGGTGCCCGTCTTCGGCTCCGTCGCCGACGGCATGGCCGCCACCGGCGCCGACGTCACCGTGATCTTCGTTCCGCCGAAGTTCTCCAAGGACGCCGTCGTCGAGGCGATCGACGCCGAGATCGGTCTGGCCGTCGTGATCACCGAGGGCATCCCGGTCCACGACACCGCCGCCTTCTGGGCCTACGCCGGCTCCAAGGGCAACAAGACCCGCATCGTCGGCCCGAACTGCCCCGGTCTCATCACCCCGGGCCAGTCCAACGCCGGCATCATCCCGGCCGACATCGCCAAGCCGGGTCGCATCGGCCTGGTCTCGAAGTCGGGCACGCTCACCTACCAGATGATGTACGAGCTGCGCGACATCGGCTTCTCGTCCGCCGTCGGCATCGGTGGCGACCCGATCATCGGCACCACGCACATCGACGCCCTGGCGGCCTTCGAGGCCGACCCGGACACCGACGTGATCGTGATGATCGGTGAGATCGGTGGCGACGCCGAGGAGCGCGCGGCCGACTTCATCAAGGCCAACGTGACCAAGCCGGTCGTCGGCTACGTCGCTGGCTTCACCGCCCCGGAGGGCAAGACCATGGGCCACGCCGGCGCCATCGTCTCGGGCTCCTCCGGTACGGCCGCCGCCAAGAAGGAGGCCCTCGAGGCCGTTGGCGTCAAGGTCGGCAAGACCCCGAGCGAGACCGCTCAGCTGGTGCGCGACCTCTTCTAGGGGACGTGCCCCGCAGGGCGCTCGTTCAGCACGGCTCCGCCCCGCCGCCGGTGATCCGGTCGGTGGGGCGGAGCCGTTTCGTGTGCGGGGTTCAGTCGCCGAGCTGGTCGCGCCGTCGGCGTTGGGAGATGAGCTGCCCGACGAGGGGGCCGACGACCATGAGGCAGAAGAACCCGAGGAAGACCGTGATGGCGTAGACGTTGCCGCTGACGAACGAGGGCGTGCCCCACACGAGCAGGAGGAAGCCGCCCCAGCCGAGGAGTCCGCCGATGTTCACGCCCCGGTCCTTCTCGGTGACCTCGGACCCGTCCTCGTCGGGGACGGCGGGGGAGGTCTCGGAGGACGGGTGGGCCGGTTCGGGTTCGGCGACCGAGCTGGGGGCGAGTCTGCGCGGCAGGTCGTCGAAGAGCGGGACGAGGTCGGCGTTGTTCACCGCCCTGAGGGCGACGTCCGAGCGGTACTCGTGCTCCTCGGTGTCGAGCCGTCCCTCCTCGAACGCCACGCGCAGTTTCCCGAGAGCCTCGTCGCGTTCGGTGTCGGACAGCCGGTAGCTGCGGTCGGGTTCGAGTTCTGCCATGTGGCGTCCTTGGTGCGGGGGGAGCGGGGTCTCATCTTACGACGTATCGCGTTTGTGGGGCGTTCCGTCGTGGTGACGCGCACACGACACGCGTGGCCCGGATACCACGGAGCATTCCGGTCCCTGGCAGCATAAGTCGGGTGAGTACGCCAGGATCTCCCCCCGACCGAGGCCGACAGTCGAAGCGGTCCACGAGCACCAGCGACGGGGCCTCCGGGAGTGTGCCCGACTCACCGCCGGAGGCGGCGGGCCGACCGATCTACTCCACGGGCGGGGTGGCCGCGGCTTCGGCTGCGGGCATCGGCCTGGCGGTGATCGTCACGCTCACCATGGCCGGATGGGTGGCGGCGCCCCACGACACCTTCGGCGAGGACATCGCGGACCTGCTGCGCGGTGCCGTGCTGGCCTGGCTGGTGGGCCACCACGTGTCCTTCTCCATCGCGGAGGGACAGATCAGCCTGCTGCCGATGGGTCTGGTCCTGCTGCCGGGGATGCTGCTGTACCGGTTCGGCCGATGGCTGGCGGGCTGCTGCGTGATCGAGCGGCTGCGGCACGTGCACCGGGCGGCGCTGGCCATCGCCGGTCCCTACGCGGCGATCGCGGGCACGCTCGCGCTCCTGGCCCGCACGGACGAGGCCGTGCCCAGCATGCCGCGCGCCCTCCTCATGGGGTTCGTGATCGCGTTCATCGCGGGCGGACTGGGGGTGCTGCGCCAGCTCATGCGGGACAAGGGAGTGGCCGCACGCGACCTTCTCGACCTCATGCCCGCGCGGACGAGGTCGCTGCTGGTGGGCATGCTCGCGTCCACGGGAACCCTGCTGGTCGGGGGGCTGGTGCTGTTCCTGGTGGCGCTGGGGACGAACCTCCCGGAGGCGGTCGAGATCACGCGCTCGCTGGGCCCGGGGGTGGTCGGCGGTTCGCTCCTGCTGATCGTGCAGTTGGCGTACCTGCCCAACGCGGTGGTGTTCGCGGTCTGTTACGCGCTCGGCCCCGGGTTCGCGATGGGTGCGTCCACGGTGGTCGCGCCGACGGAGGTTTCGGTGGGCGCCGTTCCGGCGCTGCCGATGCTCGCGGCGCTGCCCTCCAACGGCGCCGCCCCGGTGCTGTCCCTGGGCGCGCTGGCGGTGCCGTTCGTGGCGGGAGCGATCGGCGGCGTGCTGACCCAGCGCAGCGCGCCCGACGTGGTCAGCGAGGCGGCGCCCCTGTGGGGGTTCGTGTGCGGTGTGACGACGGGCCTGTTGTTCGCGGCCCTGGCCGGGGTGGCGGGCGGTTCGTTGGGGGCGCAGCGGCTCAGCGACATGGGCCCCTCGGCCTGGCAGGTGGGAGTGGTGGCCGCCCTCGAGGTCGGGGTGGCGGCGGCGGTGGCGGCCTGGATCGCCAACTGGTGGTACACCCGCAAGCAGTCCCGTGAGGTGGCCGCGGAGCGGGAGGAGGCCGCGGACGAGCCGACCCCCGAACCCGCCGTGCCCGTGGTGGAGTTGCCCGAGGACGTCCCGGTCGGCAAGGGGCTGGCCACCGTCACGGCGCTGCGCCCCCGCGAGGCGGAGCGCGAGGAGAAGGTGGTGGAGGAGGCGCCGGAGCCGACCATCGCCGAACGCCGGGCGGTGCTGCGCCGTGTGCGGCAGGCCCGTAGGCGCGACCGCGTGGTGGAGCGGCAGGCGCGCAGGGAGGCCCGCCGGGAGCTGCGGGGGCAGCGCCGCGCGGACCGGCGCGCCGAGGGCGGCTGGTGGCGTCGCGGCCGCGCGGACGAGGAGTCGGAGGAACAGATGTACGGCATCACCTACGAGGCCGTTCCCGAAGACGCGGACCGGCGCGACTGAGGCGGGAAGCCCGGGGAGGAGACCGCTCCCGAACCCGGAGACGACGCAGGGCACGGCCACCGGCCGTGCCCTCCGCCGCCTCTCGGGCCGTCTCTCGGGCCGTCAGTCGCCCTTGGGGGCGACCCGGCGCTTGTCGGGCTCGAAGATGGAGTTCACGAGGTCGGAGCACCACTTGAGGAGTTCGAGGTCGCGCAGCGGCTTGCCGCCCAACCCGCCCGCCTTGGGGACCGGTACCAGGAGGGTCTTCGCGGACTCCTTCTGGATGGACCTCGGGTACATCCGCCGCAGCCTCAGTTCCTGCGACTCGCGCAGCTCCACCGGGGAGAACCGGATCTGGTTGCCCTGCATGACCACGTCGGCCAGCCCCGCGGACTTGGCCAGCACCCGGAACCGGGCCACCGCCATGAGGTTGTCCACCTGCTGCGGCGGTGTGCCGAAGCGGTCGGTGAGCTCCTCGTAGGCGGCGAGGATGTCCTGCTCGCTGGTGACGCTGGCGATCCGCTTGTACGACTGCAGACGCAGGCGCTCGCCCGGGACGTAGTCGTGCGGGATGTGCGCGTTGATCGGCAGCTCCACCTTGGTCTCGACCTCGGCCACCGCCTCCGGGTCGCCCTTGAGCTCGGCCACGGCCTCACCGACCATGCGCACGTACAGGTCGAAGCCCACGCCCGCGATGGTCCCGGACTGCTCCGCGCCCAGGATGTTGCCCGCGCCGCGGATCTCCAGGTCCTTCATGGCCACGTACATGCCCGCACCGGTCTCGGTGTGCTGGGCGACGGTGGCGAGCCGTTCGTAGGCGGTCTCGGTGAGCGGGCGCTCCGGCGGGTACAGGAAGTACGCGTAGGCGCGCTCACGGCCACGGCCCACACGGCCGCGCAGCTGGTGCAGCTGGGACAGCCCGTAGGTGTCGGCCCGGTCGATGATGAGCGTGTTGGCGTTGGGCACGTCCAGGCCGGACTCGACGATGGTCGTGGAGACCAGCACGTCGAAGTTCTTCTCCCAGAAGTCGACCATGACCTTCTCGAGCTGCTGCTCGTTCATCTGGCCGTGCGCGTAGGCCACCCGGGCCTCGGGGACCAGGCGCTTGATGGAGGCGGCCACCTTGTCGATGGACGCCACCCGGTTGTGCACGAAGAACACCTGTCCCTCACGCATCAGCTCGCGCCGGATCGCCGCGGTGATCTGCTTGTCCTCGTAGGGCCCCACGAAGGTGAGCACCGGGTGGCGCTCCTCGGGCGGAGTGAGGATCGTGGTCATCTCGCGGATGCCCGTCAGGCCCATCTCCAGGGTGCGCGGGATGGGCGTGGCCGACATCGCCAGTACGTCGACCTGGGTGCGCAGCCGCTTCAGGGCCTCCTTGTGCTCCACTCCGAAGCGCTGTTCCTCGTCGATGATGACCAGGCCCAGGTCCTTGAAGCGGGTCTCCTGCGACAGGAGCCGGTGCGTGCCGATCACCACGTCCACCTCGCCGGAGCGCAGGCCCTCGCGGGTCAGCTCGACCTCGCCGTCGGTCTGGAACCGCGACATCGGCTTGACCTTGACGGGGAAGGACGCGTAGCGCTCGGTGAACGTGGACAGGTGCTGCTGGACCAGCAGGGTGGTGGGCACCAGCAGCGCCACCTGCTTGCCGTCCTGCACCGCCTTGAACGCGGCGCGCACCGCCACCTCGGTCTTGCCGTAACCCACGTCGCCGCAGATCAACCGGTCCATCGGGACCGACTTCGACATGTCCTTCTTGACCTCGTCGATGGCGGCCAGCTGGTCGGGCGTCTCCACGTAGGGGAAGGCGTCCTCCAGCTCGTTCTGCCACGGGGTGTCCGGTCCGAACGCGTGCCCGGGGGAGGCCTGTCGCGCCGAGTACAGGCGGATGAGGTCCCCGGCGATCTCGCGGACCACCTTGCGGGCCCGGCTCTTGGCCTTGCTCCACTCGGCGCCGCCCATCTTGGACAGCGTCGGCGCCTCGCCGCCCACGTACCGGGTGACCTCGCCGAGCTGCTCGGTGGGAACGAACAGGCGGTCGCCGGGCTGGCCGCGCTTGGAGGGCGCGTACTCGATGAGCAGGTACTCGCGGGTGGCGCCCTGGATCTGGCGGCTGACCATCTCCAGGTAGCGGCCCACGCCGTGCTGTTCGTGCACGACGTAGTCGCCGGGCTTGAGCTGGAGGGGGTCGACCGTGCCCTTGCGGCGGCTGGGCATGCGGCGCATGTCGCGGGTGGAGGACTTCTGCCCCACGAGGTCGGTCTCGGTGAGGACCACCGTGTGCACCGACCGCAGTAGGAAGCCGTGGTCGACCAGGCCGGTGGTGACGGTGGCGATCGCCTCCTTGGGCGGCTCGGCCAGGTCGGCGGCGAGCGTGGCGCCCAGCCCCGCGTCCCTGAGCATGGCCACCAGGCGTTCGGCCGGGCCGTGCCCCTGGGTGACCAGCACGACGCTCCAGTTGTCGTGCAGCCAGCTCTTGACGTCGGCCAGGGCGCGCTCGGTGTCGCCGCGGTAGGAGTCGGCGGGCACCGCGCCCACCACGACCGCGTCGTCCTCCTCGCTCGGGTCCTGCCCGGTGCCCTCACCGGCGCTGAAGGGGGTCAGACCCCACCAGGGCAGGCCCAGCCCGGTCGCGACCGAGCGCAGATCGGAGATGGCCATGTAGGCGGACTCGCCGAGGTCGATGGGGGCCTCACCGCCGGAGGCGGCGTTGATCCAGGAGGCGTCCAGGAACTCGGCGCTGGTGGCCTCCAGCTCCACGGCGCGGGTGCGGATGCGCTCGGGGTCGCAGCCCAGCACCATGGCGTTCTTCGGCAGGTACTCCAGGAAGGGTTCCATGCGTTCGGCGAGCACCGGGGCGAAGGCCTCCATGCCCTCGACCGAGACGCCGTCGGCGATCTTGTTGAGCACCTCGGCCAGCGAGGGGTGTTCGGCGGCCAGGGCGCGGGCGCGCTCGCGCACGGTGTCGGTGAGCAGCAGCTCACGGCAGGGCGGGGCGAACAGGCCGGAGGCGGCGCGGGAGTCGGCGGCCTCGCCGGTCTCGCCGGGGGTGATGGAGCGCTGGTCGGCCACCTGGAAGTAACGGATGTCCTCGACGGTGTCGCCCCAGAACTCCAACCGGAGCGGGTGCTCCTCGGTGGGCGGGAAGACGTCCAGGATGCCGCCGCGCACGGCCATGTCGCCGCGCTTCTCCACCAGGTCCACGCGGGCGTAGCCGGTGTTGGTCAGGGAGCTGACCACGTCCTCAAGAGAGGCCTCGTCACCGGGCCGGATACGGACGGGTTCGAGGTCGCCGAGCCCTGCGACCAGCGGCTGGAGGACGCTGCGGACCGGGGCCACCACCACGCGCAGCGGCGTGGTGAGCGGGTCCGAGGGGTCCGGGTGCGCCAGACGGCGCAGCACCGCGAGGCGCTGGCCCACGGTGTCCGAGCGCGGGGAGAGCCTTTCGTGCGGGAGCGTCTCCCAGGCGGGGAAGAGCGCGACCGAGTCCGCGGGCAGCAGCGAGCCGAGCGCGTCGGTGAGGTCGGCGGCCTCCCGCTCGGTGGCGGTGACGGCGAGCACCGGCCGGTTCGCGCCCACGGGGGAGTCAGCGGCCAGCGCCCCCACCATGAAGGGGCGCAGTGCCGCCGGGGCGACGAGGTCGAGGTGGGGATCGCGGCCGCTCCGGGCGGTCTCGATCGCACTGTGCAGTGCCGGGTCCTTGGAGACGTCGGCGAGAAGTCCAATGAGGCTCATAGCACCAAAAACTGGAAGTGGTCCGGTTCAGGAGTCGGGTCCTGCCCTGACGCCGACACCCGCGTGCGGCGGGCACGGTTACCGCCGTCCCTCGAGGCGAGTGGGGACGGGTCCGTACGTGAACGGTGACGGTTGTGGGCGGCCGATGGGCGTGACCACCCGGCTTCTCTCAGCTTATCCAGTACCACCGTCACACGCGGGCCGGTCGCGGGGGCGGCGTTCGGGTCCCGCCGCGTCCGCGCCCCACCCCCGCACTCGGGGAACCGGAAGGGTCACTTCCTACCGAACCCATCCTGAACTGGTGATATTCCGCAGCGACGGCCTCGACGCCGGGGTGTGGGGACCGGCGGGCATACGCTGGACGCTCGTGGAGGGTCCCGCAGGACGGACAGAGAAGAGGATGTGCGTGGTGAGTGCCCACAGAGACGGGAGCGGGCCGGGCGGGGGCGCGGGCCGATCGAGTGCCCCGGCCTTCGCCCCAGGTCCGGACGGCCTCGCCCACTTGGAACTCATCCTCAGCGGCGCCTACCCGCTGGCCGGGTTCATGACCCGCGAACAGGCGGAGTCGGTGGCGCTCCGGGGACGCCTGCCCGACGGCCGCCCCTGGCCGGTTCCGGTCACCCTGGAGGTGCCGGAGGAACTGGCGGGACAGGAGCGGCTCACGCTCACGGACCTGGAGGGTGCCCCGCTGGCCGAACTCGTGGTGAGCGAGCGCTGGGAGTCGCCCGGTGAGGCCGGAGTTCACCACCTGGCCGGAGAGGTCACCCTGCTGCGGCCGCCCACCTACGGGGTCCTGCGGGAGCTGCGGTCCACCCCCGCCGAGGTCCGCGCCCAGCGCGGGCTGGAGCCCACCCCGGACCGGCCCCTGCTCGCCGTGGTCACCGACCGGCCGCTGCACCACCGCGCCCTGCACCAGATCCGCGCCGAGGCCGAGGCGCTCGGGCGCGCCGAGGTCCTCGTCATCGTCGACACCGGGCTGCACGACGAGGGGCTGGCCGCGACCGTGCTGGCGGCCGAGCCGCTGCTGCCGCCCCGGACGTCGTTCGCCGTGGTCACCCTGCCCCGGTCCGGAGCACGCTCCACGAGCACGCTCGGCGGGGCGTGGACCGAACGCGACGCCGCGCTGGCCGGGCACGTCGCCGCCGCCTACGGCGCCACCCACCTGTTGGTCGAGGCGGGCGGCAGCCCGCCCGAGACCGAGCGGGTCATGGCGCTGCGGCCGCCGCTGACCGTCCTGGACCCCGAGCCGTGGCGGTACGACGCGAACGAGGCGCTGTGGAAACCCCTCACCCACGTCGACCCGCGCACGGTCCTCGCTGAGCTGACCGACGACGAGGTCGCGGGGGAACTCGCGCACGGCCGCGAACTCCCCTCCTGGTTCACCCCCGCACGGGTGGGCGCCGAACTCGCGCGGCTGCGCCCCGCCCGTACCCGTCGCGGCCTCACCCTGCTCTTCACGGGCCTGTCCGGTTCGGGCAAGTCCACCATCGCCCGGGGGGTGTGCGACGGCGTCCGACGCTCGGGCCGCACGGTGAGCCTGCTCGACGGCGACGTGGTGCGGCGCGTGCTCTCCAAGGGGCTGACCTTCTCCCGGCAGGACCGCGAACTCAACATCCGGCGTATCGGCTACGTCGCCGCCGAGATCACCCGCCACGGCGGGGTGGCGGTGTGCGCGCCGATCGCGCCGTACGCGGCCGGGCGGGCCGAGGTCCGTGCCATGGTGGAGGAGTTCGGGGACTTCTTCCTGGTGCACGTGGCCACGCCCCTGGAGGAGTGCGAGGCCCGCGACCGCAAGGGCCTGTACGCCCAGGCGCGGGCGGGGCGGATCCCCGAGTTCACCGGGGTCTCCGACCCCTACGAGGAGCCCACCGACGCCGACCTGGTCGTCGACACCGTGGGCGCGGACCCCGCCGAGTCCGTGGCCCTGGTGCTGGACGCCCTGCGCGAGGGCGGTTGGCTCCCCTCCGACCAGCACGTGAGCGAGGAATGATGACGAGCGACGCCCCGACCCCACCGGTGCCCGGGCACCGGATGCTCCGCCTGGTCGAGGTGATGAAGACGCTGCGCCGGGAGTGCCCGTGGGACAGCACGCAGACCCACGAGTCCCTGGCGAAGTTCCTCATCCAGGAGTCCTACGAGACCCTGGAGACCATCGAGGACGGTGACTATCCGCAGCTGCGCGAGGAGCTCGGTGACGTGCTGCTCCAGGTGGTCTTCCACTCCGCGATCGGCGCCGAGCGCCCCGAGGGCGACCCGGCCCGGTTCACCGTGGACGACGTCGCCGACGCGATCATCGACAAGATGACCCGCCGCCACCCCCATGTGTTCGGGGGCCAGGACGTGTCCGGCACCGACGAGGTGTGGTCGAACTGGGAGGCCATCAAGGCCGCCGAGCGCGCCGAGAAGGCAAAGGCCAATGGCGGAACGGGTGAGACCTCGGTCCTGGACGGGGTGCCCTTCGCCCAGCCCGCCGTGCTGCTGGCGTACGAACTCCAGAAGCGGGCCGTGCGCAACGGCTTCCCCGCCGACCTCGTGGGCGACGACGGCTCCGAGGGCGGGGAGCTGTTCGCGGCGGTGGCCGCCGAGCGCGACCAGGGTCGTGACGCCGAGACCGACCTGCGTTTGGCGGCCCGTCGCTTCGACACCCGCGTGCGCGCCGCCGAGGAGGCCGCTCGCGCCGAGGGGCACGAGCCCCGCGAGCTCACCGACGAACAGTGGCGCGCCTACTGGTCGAAGACGGGCGAGTAGACGTCAGGCGAAGACGGCCCCGGGCAGCTCACTGCCCGGGGCCGTCGACGTCTTCCGCGCGGCGTTCGCGGAGCCCTTCGGCGGTTGGGCCGGATCGCGGGGGAGCGGTCCCGGGCGACCGCGCGCCACGCGTACCAACCACTCTTGAGGCCGTAGGAGAGCACGGACGGCACCGTGAGGTCGACGAAGACGATCTGCCGTGACTCGGCCGCGCCCCAGCGGCTTCGACCCCGTGCTGTTCGAGTCGGGAGTGGACGACCCGCTGGCCTGACTCTGAAAACCCTCAAATCGCCCAGTTTGATCTTGACTCCCATGTGACCCATGCAACACAGTGCTCTCACCTCGGGGCCAGGGGCTCCGGCACCCTCCGCCGGAGCCGGGCCCCCGAACCCGTGGGAGCCTCCTCATGCGCCGCTTCGGAAACGCGCTCGCGGCGTTCAGCACCAGGTGGGTGCCGGACGCCTTCGTCTTCGCGGTCATCCTGTCCGCGCTCGTCTTCGGAATGGCCCTGTTCCTGACCGACCGCACCCCGATCCAGCTGGTCGGGGACTGGTACGGCGGGTTCTGGGGCCTGCTGGAGTTCGGCATGCAGATGACCCTGGTCCTGGTCACCGGGTACGCCCTGGCCTCGTCGCCTCCGGCGCGACGGGCGATCCACAGAGTGGCGGGGCTGGCCCGGGGTCCGCTGACGGCGGTGCTGGTCACGGCAGTGGGCTCGGCGCTGCTGGGCATGCTGCACTGGGGGCTCGGTCTGATCGCAGGTGCGCTCCTGGCTGTGGAGGTGGCCCGCTCCTGCAAGGAGCGCGGGATCAGGGTGCACTTCCCGCTCGTCGTCGCGGGCGGCTACACGGGGCTGATGGTCTGGCACAGCGGGCTGTCCGGATCGGCGCCGCTGCTCGTCAACACCCCGGGGCACTTCCTGGAGGACCAGATCGGCCTCGTGCCGCTCAGCGAGACCATCTTCCAACCCTTCAACCTGGTCTTCCTCGCGGCCATGCTGATCGGCGCCCCGCTGCTGCTGATGAGCATGACCCCCAAGCCGGAGGAGAGCGAGGAGATCGGCGACACCGCCGAGAGCGGCCCCGGCGGGATCGGGCGGCCCGCCAAGGAGGAACTGCGCGCCCTGTCACCGGCCCAGCGCCTCATGCACAGCCGTGTCCTGGTGTACGCGGTGGTCGCCGTGGGGCTGGTGTACCTCGTGCCCGCCATCGTGACCAACGGTGTGGTGGGCATGGACATCAACATGCTCAACTTCGCGTTCCTCATGGCCGGGCTCGGCCTGCACGGAACGCTCGCCAGCTACTCGGCGGCGGCCGCCGAGGGGGCGAGGAACGCCTCCGCCGTGATCATCCAGTTCCCCTTCTACGCCGGGATCATGGGGATCATGGACACCTCGGGGCTGCTGGAGGTCATCACCCAGTGGTTCATCTCGTTCTCCACCCCGTTCACGTATCCGTTCTGGGCCCTGATCAGCGCGTGCCTGGTCAACCTGGCCGTGCCCTCGGGCGGCGGCCAGTGGGCCGTGCAGGGACCGGTGGTCATCGGCGCCACCGAGTCCCTGGGCATCCGCCCCGGGGTGGGCGTCATGGCGGTGGCCATGGGCGACCAGCTCACCAACGGCATCCAGCCGTTCTGGGCGCTGCCGCTGCTCGCTCTCACCAAGCTGCGGGCGGGTCGAATCCTGGGCTACTCGGCGGTCGTGATGCTCTTCGGCATCCTCGTCGCCTCCCTGTGCATCACGTTCCTGACCTGAGCCCCGTCAGCGGCGGTCCCGGATGCCCTCGGGCAGGTCGCGCACGTTGATCACCTCGGTCTCGGGGTCGCCCGGCGCCAGCCCCGAGCTGAACGACTCCTGAGGACGGCGGGCGGTCTCGCTGATGGTCAGCAACAGGCCCACGATCAGCCAGTTGGCCATCAGCGCGGACCCGCCCGCGGACAGGAACGGCGTGGTCATACCGGTGAGCGGGATGATCAGCGTCGCCCCGCCCAGCACGATGAACACGTCGAACGCGGTGATGAAGCCGTAGCCGAGCGCGGTGAGCTTGAGGAACACGTCCCGGCAGCCAAGGGAGATGCGCAGCGCCCGCTGGGCGAAGAGCAACAGCAGGGTGAGCACCGCCATGAGCCCGGTCAGGCCCAGCTTCTCGCCCATCGACACCAGGATGAGGTCGCTGTCGGCGGCGAACAGGTTCTCCGCGTTGCCACTGTGGAAACCGGTCCCCAGCAGCCCGCCGTAGGCCAGGGCGATCATGCCCTCCACCACCTGGAAGCTGCCGCCCTCGCTGTGGTAGACGTCCGGGTCGAACGCGTTCAGCCAGATCCGCACCCGGTTCTGCACGTGCCCGAAGATCAGGTAAGCCACGTAGGCGCCGGCGGAGAAGGCCACCAGCCCGATCAGCACCCAGGACTTGCGCGCGGTGGCCGCGTACAGCACCGCCAGGAACGTGCCGAACAGCAGCAGCGAGGTGCCGAGGTCCTTGGTGCCCACCAGGAGGAGGATCGCCACTCCCCAGCCCACGGCCATCGGGGCCAGGTCCCGGGCGCGCGGCGCGCTGAACACCTTCACCCCGCCCACCCTGAAGGTGCGGGTGACCAGCGCCATCACGTCGCGCTGGCGGCCCAGGTACGAGGCCAGGAAGATCACCAGCAGCACCTTCGCGAACTCCGAGGGCTGCATGGTGAAGGGCCCGATCATGATCCACCGCCGGGCGCCCAGCACCTCGTGGCCCAGGGGCGACAGCGGGAGCAGCAGCAGGACCAGCGCGGCCAGGGCGATGAGGTAGGTGTACATGGTCAGGCGGCGCGGCTGTCTCACGAACACGATGGCGGCGGCGCAGAGCACCATGCCGACCAGCGTCCACATCAGCTGCCTGTCGGCCTCACTGCTGCCGGGGGCGAGGTCCCGGGTCATCTGGAGCGCCCAGATCATGGTGATGCCGAGCCCGCTGAGCGCCGTGGCGACCGGGAGCAGCACGGGGTCGGCGTAGGGGGCCACGAACCGCAGCAGCACGTGCAGGGCGATCGCGCCCGCGCCGAGCACCACGCCGTACAGCAGCACCCGGTCGTCGACGCCGCCGGTAACCGACAGCGACGCGTACACGAGGGCGGCGAAGGTCACCCCGATCGACGCGAGCAGCAGCGCCAGTTCGGCGCGTCTTTGTCGTGCGGGGCGCAGAGCCCCGTCCAGTGGTTCGGTCCGCGGGTTGGCCATGCTCGTCCTCTACCGTTCACGCGGGGCCGTGGCTGTTCCGGTGTGGATGGGGGGACGGGCGGCCCTCAGTTGGAACTATAGACACGGGTGAGGGCCGGGCAAGCGGAACGGCCACTTCCGGGCGGTTCGGTTTAACCGGTACGTACCGATGTGGAGGTCACCCGGGCCGCGCCGGTGGGCGAATCATCCGCTATGGACTAGACCAATCTGGCAGGGCGGGCACCACCCACCGGTCCGGGGGTCGCTAGTCTCGTGTCCGGGTCCGGAAACTGTGGGCCCAGACATCGAAGAGACGGAGAGATCGTGGCGTCCATCGAGGCAGTAACGGCGCGGGAGATCCTTGACTCCCGGGGCAACCCGACAGTCGAGGTCGAGGTCCTGCTCGACGACGGGACCCTCACTCGCGCTGGTGTCCCCAGCGGTGCCTCCACCGGCAGGTTCGAGGCGGTCGAGCTGCGTGACGGCGGCGACCGGTACGGCGGCAAGGGCGTGACCAAGGCCGTCACCGCCGTCAACGACGAGATCGCCGACGAGCTGCTCGGCCACACCCCCGACGAGCAGCGCATCATCGACCGCGCGCTCATCGACCTGGACGGCACCCCGGACAAGTCCCGGATCGGCGCCAACGCCATCCTGGGCACCTCCCTGGCCGTGGCCAAGGCCGCCGCCGAGGAGGCGGGTCTGCCGCTGTTCCGCTACATCGGCGGTCCCAACGCGCACGTCCTGCCCGTCCCGATGATGAACATCCTCAACGGTGGCGCGCACGCCGACAGCAACGTCGACATCCAGGAGTTCATGGTCGCGCCCATCGGCGCCCCGACCTTCTCCGAGGCCGTGCGCTGGGGCACCGAGGTCTACCACTCCCTGAAGTCGGTCCTGAAGTCGCACGGCCTGGGCACCGGCGTCGGCGACGAGGGCGGCTTCGCCCCGAACCTGGAGAGCAACCGTGCCGCGCTGGACCTGATCGTCGAGGCGATCGAGAAGGCCGGGTACAAGGTCGGCACCGACATCGCGCTGGCCCTGGACGTGGCTGCCAGCGAGCTGTTCTCCGACGGCGTGTACACCTTCGAGGGCAAGTCCCGCACCGCCGAGGAGATGGCCACCTACTACGGGGAGCTCGTCGACGCCTACCCGCTGGTCTCCATCGAGGACCCCCTCGACGAGGAGGACTGGGACGGCTGGAAGAAGCTCACCGAGCAGCTCGGCGCCAAGGTCCAGCTGGTCGGCGACGACCTGTTCGTCACCAACCCGGAGCGGCTCCAGCGCGGCATCCTCGCCGACACCGCCAACTCGCTCCTGGTGAAGGTCAACCAGATCGGTACCCTCACCGAGACGCTGGACGCGGTCTCCCTCGCCCAGCGCAGCGGTTACACGGCGATGATCAGCCACCGGTCCGGCGAGACCGAGGACACCACCATCGCCGACATCGCGGTGGCCACCAACGCCGGGCAGATCAAGACCGGTGCCCCGGCGCGCAGCGAGCGGGTCGCCAAGTACAACCAGTTGCTGCGTATCGAGGAGGAACTGGACGACGCCGCCGTCTACGCGGGCGTGTCGGCCTTCCCGAGGTTCGCCAAGCGCGGCTAGTCTGCCCCAGTGTCCCGCGAAACCAAGCAGCAGCCCACAAAGGCCAAGAAGGCGACCAAAGCCGACAGGCCTGCGAAGGCCGCTGCCCGCAAGGGCGCCAAGCGCGCGGGTGACGCGGGCACGAAGGACGCGGGCGTGGGCCGCACCCCCAGGGTGCGGCCCATGCTCACCAGCCGCGCGGCCATCCTCGCGCTGGTCGTGTGCGTGATCGCCCTGAGCCTGGCCTATCCGCTGCGCGAGTACGTCATGCAGCAGTCGGAGATCGCGCAGCTCAAGGAGGAGCGCGCCCGCATGGAGGAGAACGTCGCCCACCTCCAGGAGCGCGAGGAGGCCCTGGGCGACGAGGGCTACGTGGAGCGCGAGGCCCGCGCCCGGCTCCACTACCAGTACCCCGAAGAGACCGCCTACATCGTCATCAGGCCCGGTTCCGAGGCCGAGGCCGAGGCGGGCCCGGCCGAGCCCACCGAACCGTGGTTCACCGAGCTGTGGCGCTCGGTGGAGGAGGCCGACAGCCCGGACCCGGACGCCGGTCTCTAGGTCCGACGGACCCGGCCCGGGCGGGTACGGCGGCAACTATGCTGGGCTGGTCATGACTTCCGCAGATCAGCCCGTTCCGGGGCACACCGACGGCGGTCCCGCGTCCGAACGGGACCTCGCCGCCATCGAACTCCAGTTGGGCCGCCAGCCGCGCGGGGTCCGTGCCGTAGCGCACCGGTGCCCGTGCGGCCTCCCCGACGTGGTGAAGACCGCTCCCCGCCTGGAAGACGGCACCCCCTTCCCGACGTTGTACTACCTGACATGCCCACGTGCCGCCTCGGCGATCGGCCGCCTCGAGAACGAGGGCCGTATGCGTCGGATGCAGGAGCGCCTGGGCGAGGAGCCCGAGCTCCAGGAGGCCTACACCCGGGCCCACGAGTCCTACCTGGAGGAGCGCGCCGAGCAGGCGCGCGCCGACGGGATGGAGCCGTTGCCCGAGGGGATGCAGAGCACCGGGGGCATGCCGAGCAGGGTCAAGTGCCTGCACGCGCTGGTCGGCCACGAGCTGGCGGCGCCGGGCACCAACCCGTTCGGGGCGGAGGCCCTGGCCGAACTTCCGGACTGGTGGGCCAAGGGCCCGTGCGTGTGCGTGGACGAGAACGCCCCTGAGGGCGCTGAAGGGACGGACGCTTCATGAGCGGTGTCGCGGCGATCGACTGCGGAACCAACTCGATCAGGCTGCTGATCGCCGACGTGGTCTTCCTGGGCGACGACGAGGTCCAGGTGGTCGACGTCGACCGTCGGATGGAGATCGTGCGCCTGGGCCAGGGGGTCGACGAGACCGGGGCGTTCGCGCCCGAGGCCCTGGAGCGGACCTTCGAGGCGCTGCGCGGCTACGCGGAGACCATCGAGGCGCACGGGATCGAGCTGGGCCCGGACGCGGTGCGCATGGTCGCCACCAGCGCGACCAGGGACGCCAGCAACCGCCAGGAGTTCGTGGACGGTGTCCGCGAGATCCTGGGCGTGGAGCCCGAGGTGGTGACCGGTCTGGACGAGGCCGAGCTGTCCTTCGTGGGCGCCACGGCCGAGCTGGAGGCGCAGGCCGCCGAGGGCGAGGCCGACGCGGACTTCACGCCGCCGTTCCTGGTGGTCGACATCGGCGGGGGCTCCACGGAGTTCGTGCTGGGCGGTCTGGACGACGACGAGGACCTCGTACGCGCGGCCCTGTCGGTGGACGTCGGCTGCGTGCGCATGACCGAGCGCCACCTGCGCGACGACCCGCCCACCAGGGAGCAGATCGAGGCGGCCACGGCCGACATCGACGCCGCCCTGGATGAGGTGGAGAAGGTCGTCCCGCTGCGGGAGGCCGGTTCGGTGGTGTGTGTGGCCGGGACCGCGACCACGGTCGCCGGGATCGCGATGGACCTGCCCGAGTACGACTCGGAGCTGATCCACCACTCGCGGGTCTCGGCCGAGGACCTGGAGCGGATCACGGGTGAGCTGTTGGTCTCGCGGCACGCGGAGCGTGCGGAGATCGGCGTGATGCACCCGGGCCGCGTGGACGTGATCGCGGCGGGCGCGCTGGTGCTGTCCCGTGTGCTGGCGCGGACCGGAGCGGACCACTTCACCACGAGTGAGCACGACATCCTCGACGGTGTCGCGTGGAGTCTCATCGTCCCTGAGTAAGAACCAGGGCAAACTAGTACTGAATAGGACATAACCTCCTCGAAAGGGACCTTCGGGTGATCCGGAGGGGCCTTTCGAGGGGGGTCCAGCAGGGCCCTCGGGTGAGACGCGTCACCCGGAAGACCCTTGTGAATGCATTCACAACCCATCTGACCTGCACAAACGTCCTCGCCTCGCACGTGGGGATGGTGGGAAGGTGGGTGGATGTGAACCTTCTCTGCGGGGAGGGGCTTGTGAAAGAATGCACAAGCAACCTTCCAGAGAGTCGGGAGCAAGAACCACGGCTCCACGGAACCCGGTGCGGGGAACCGGGAACGTGACAGCCTTCGCGGCCCTTGAGGCAAGGGCGCCAAAGATTAACCGTTAGGGCGGAAATGCGATGACCGAGAGCAGGAACTACCGGCTGGTGCACGGTGGCGGGGACGAGGCGGAGATCCCGCACATCCTCATCGTCGGCGGCGGTTACCTCGGGATGTACACCGCGAGGCGACTGGAGAAGAAGCTCGGATCCGGTGAGGCCCGCATCACCGTCATCGACCCGAACTCCTACATGACCTACCAGCCCTTCCTGCCCGAGACGGCCGCGGGCAACATCTCGCCGCGCAACGTCGTGGTCCCGCTGCGGAAGGTCTTCGACCGGGTCCGCGTGCTGGGCGGCCGCGTCGTGCGCATCGACCACGCCGACAACACGGTCCGCTACGAGCCCAACGTCGGTCAGCCCGAGACGCTCCACTACGACTACCTCGTGATGGCGGCCGGAGCGGTCTCGCGCACCCTGCCCATCCCCGGCCTGGCCGAGTGGGGCATCGGGATCAAGACCGTCGAAGAGGCGGCCTACCTGCGCAACCACGTGCTCAACCAGCTCACCATCGCCGACTCCACCGATGACGAGGCCGTGCGCGCCAAGGCGCTCAACTTCGTGTTCGTCGGCGGCGGGTTCGCCGGGGCCGAGGCCATCGCCGAGCTGGAGGACATGGTCCGCGACGCGATCCGCATCCACCCGTCGATCGACCATTCCGAGGTGAACTTCTACCTCATCGAGGCCGCGGACAAGATCCTGCCCGAGGTCGGCCCGGAGGTCGGCGGCAAGGCGCTCAACCAGCTCCGCCGCCGTGGCATCGACGTCCGCCTCAAGACCTTCCTCGAGTCCGCCGTGGACCAGCGCATCAAGCTCAGCGACGGTGCCGAGTTCGACGCGGGCACCCTGGTGTGGACCGCGGGCGTCAAGCCCAGCCCGGTCGTCTCCGCCAGTGACCTGCCGCTGGGCCCCAAGGGTCACGTCGACACCAGCGAGTACCTCACCGTCAACGGCACGGACAACGTCTTCGCCGGTGGCGACAACGCCCAGGTCCCCGACGGCAACGGCGGCTACTACCCGCCCAACGCCCAGAACGCGGTCCGCCAGGCGCCGGTGCTCGCCGACAACGTCATCGCGACCCTGCGCAACGGCAAGCTCAAGGCCTACCAGCACAAGAACCTCGGTGCGGTCGCCGGGCTCGGCCTGCACAAGGGCGCGGCCCAGCTGTTCGGCAAGATCAAGCTCAACGGCCGCCTGGCCTGGTACGCGCACCGCTCGTACCACCTGCTCGCCGTGCCGACCTTCAACCGCAAGCTGCGGGTCCTCTCGGACTGGACGCTCGCCTTCTTCCTGCGCCGCGACTTCGCCGCGCTTCCGGAGATGTCCGAGCCGCGCCAGGCCTTCGAGGAGGCCAGCCAGCCGCAGGTCGAGGACGGCCGCCTGCGCCGCGTGAGCTGATCCCGCGCGACGCCTTCGGCGCGAACACGAACGAAACGACCGGCCTTCTCGCGAAGCCGGTCGTTTCGTGTCCCCATCCGGCCAAGCTGAACCAAAGTGGGCAATCGGCCCGGCCGGTATGATGGGCCACGCCCTCGTAGCCCAATGGAAGAGGCAGGCCCCCTAAAAGGGTCACAAGTGTCGGTTCGAGTCCGACCGGGGGTACTTTGTTTGCTTTGGGCCTCCGCTTCGCTTTGGCCCGGGTTCGGCGCCTTTGCAGAGGAACCTTCGGTGTCTGCGGTGTGATGGCTCGTTCCTCGCGATCCCACCTCCACCACCTCCAGAACCCTCTCCGGCGGCCTCACCTTCTTTGGGCCTCCGCTTCGCTTCGGCCCGTGTTCGGCGCCTTTGCAGAGGAACCTTCGGTGTCTGCGGTGTGATGGCTCGTTCCTCGCAATCCCACCTCCACCACCTCCAGAACCCTCTCCGGCGCCGAACCAAGCACCCCCCTTGCGGCTGGGGCGTACAGGCTGGACTCACGCCTGTGGCTGAGGTGTCCGGTCCGGTGGCTGAGGTCCCGATTCGCTCCACCCGCGGCTCAGGTGCCTGGTCCGCATTCCCCCATGGTTGAGGTGAGCGGTCGGGACTCCGCCATTGGTTGAGGGGGTGGGCTTGGGCGCTCGTGTGAGTATCAGCCCTGTTCCATGAGCAGTTGGAGCTGGGCGAACAGGCGCTCTCCCGGGTCGGAGAGGTCGATTCCGCTCACCGAGGCCGCACGGCGCACGCGGTAGCGGAGCGTGTTGGGGTGGATGTGCAGCCGCTCGGCGGCCGCCCGCGCATCACCGAAGGCCTCCAGGTAGGCCAGCAGGGAGTGCACGAGGTCGGCGCCGCCCGCCTTGTCGTACTCGATCAGTCGGCTCACCCGGGGGTCGCGCAGCGACGGGTCGGCGCGCAGGTGCGCCAGGGTCTCGCTGATCAGTACCCGGGAGCGCACGTCGGAGATGGTGGCCACCTCCCAGTCGGTGCCGCCGTCCAGGTCGCGGCCCATCGCGTCCAGCACCCGGTCGGCCTCGGCGCGGGACTCGGGGACGTCGCGCAGCCGCTCCACCAGTGAACCCACGGCCGCCTGCACGCGCAGACCCAGCGCCGCCCGCGCGGCCGCCACGGTCTTTCGGGTCAGGGCCAGCACCGACTGCTCCACCCCGCGCCAGCCGTCGCCGCCCGGGGCACGGGCCAGGTCCGGCAACAGCACGTACACGCGGCCGTCGAGCTCGGTCACCAGGGAACTGCGGCGGTAGGCGGCCGTGTGCACGGACACCAGATCGATGAGCTGGCGGCGCCGCAGCTCCCGCACGGGCCGGTCCGGGCGCTCACCGTCCGCCCCCTCGGGTTCGGCCTCTCCCGAGGCGGGATGACTGAGCGAGAAGGCCGCCACCAGAGCTGCCCTCTCGGTGTGCACCTCGACGGTGTCCGCGAGGGCGCTGGCGTCGATCCGCCCCTCCAACAGGCTGGACAGCAGGTCCTCGCGCAGCCGCAGACCGGCGCTGGTCTGGGTGCGCTGCCGGATCATCTGGAGCGCGGTCGTGCGGGCGGCCCCGAGCAGCGCCTCCTCGGCGTGCTGGGACAGCGGCTGGGAACCCTCCTGCACCCAGATGGCGCCCAGGGGCTGGCGCCCGGCGTGGATGCCCACCGCAAGGCGGCGGCGGATGCCGAGCTCGGGGTGCTCCTCGACCCGGACCACCTCCTCACCCGCGCGCAGCTTCGTGAACACGCCCCACTCCCGCAGCAGCGCCAGGTAGGACTCCGGCCCCTGGCGGCCGAGCACGGACAGGCGGCGCAGCTCGTCCACCTCCGCTCCGCTGGAGTAGGCCAGCACACGGCTGGCGGAGTCCTCGATGCTCACCAGCCCGCCGGTGAGCTGGGCGATGGTCTGCGCCATGGAGAACAGGTCCCCGGTGGCCTCACCCAGGTCCTCCGAGGTGTTCAGCCGGGCGTCGTCCACGATGCTCTGGCAAACCGACTGGAGCTGGTCCCAGCGCACCTCGGGCCGGACCGCGAGGAGCGCCACGCCGCTCTCCTGCGCCTCGGCGCGCAGCGTCCTCAGCTCGTCGGCGCCGGAGCGGGAACGGCCCCGGGGGTCGCCGGAGGGCGGGATGGTCTCCTCGGCGGGGGCGTACCCTCCGGCCTTGACCGCGACCGCCGTGGCGCCCTGCGCCGCCAGGGCCCGGACCAGACGGCGGGCGGCCCCGCCGCGCACGCCGATCAGTAGGACCAGGTCCCCTTCGCGGGCCTCCACGCGGTCCTCGGGGTCGATGATCACGACGTTGTCCACCTGGACATCCAGCCCGTCCGGTGCGGCGGCGACGTCCAGGATCGGGTCGCCGAGGGCCAGGAGAAGCCTGCGCAGGGGCAGGCCCGACCCCTCTTCACTCTGTGGTACTGAATGACCAGGCATGACGTGGTTCCTCACCGGTCGGGTCCGGTGACCGACACTACTGGAGGGGCGGGGGAGTGGCGTCGGCTCCTGTGAGGTCACAAGTGCCTGGGTTTGTCCTGGTGAACAAATAAGGCTGGCAAAGAGTGGCCCGTCCCACAAGGTCCGCGCGGGGTGGTTCTGGGACTGTTGAATCAGTCAACCCTGCTCATACAGGGACATTCTTTCCAGGGAGGTGCCCATGGACGCAGTGACCAACGTCCCGCAGCCGGTGAACGAGCCCGTTCTCACCTACGCGCCCGGGAGCGCCGAGCGTGCCGAGCTCGTTGCCAAGCTCGAGGAGCTCGGTCGCGAGAGCATCGACCTGCCGATGCGCATCAACGGCGAGAGCCGCATGGGTGGCGGCGACCCGATCGACGCCGTCCAGCCGCACAACCACGCGTCCGTCCTGGGCACCATGCGCAACGCCACCCACCAGGACGCCCGCGACGCCATCGCCGCCGCGAAGGCCGCCGCTCCCGCCTGGCGCGCCATGTCCTTCGACGACCGCGCCGCGATCATCCTCCGCGCCGCCGAGCTGCTCGCCGGCCCCTGGCGCGCCACGATCAACGCCGCCACCATGCTCGGCCAGTCGAAGACCGTCCAGCAGGCGGAGATCGACGCGGCCTGTGAGCTCATCGACTTCTGGCGCTTCAACGTCTCCTACGCCCGCCAGCTCATGGAGCAGCAGCCCCTGAGCGTGCGCGGCGTGTGGAACCGCATGGAGCAGCGTCCGCTGGAGGGGTTCGTCTACGCGATCACCCCCTTCAACTTCACCGCCATCGCGGGCAACCTGCCCACCGCCCCCGCCCTCATGGGCAACGTGGTCGTGTGGAAGCCGTCCCCGACCCAGCAGTTCGCCGCCGAGCTCACCATGCGCCTCCTGGAGGAGGCCGGCATGCCCCCCGGCGTCATCAACATGGTCACCGGTGACGGCCTGGCCGTCTCGGACATCGCGCTCAACGACCCCGAGCTGGCCGGTGTGCACTTCACCGGTTCCACCAAGACCTTCCAGCACCTGTGGAAGAGCGTCGGCGAGAACATCTCCAACTACCGCTCCTACCCGCGCATCGTGGGCGAGACCGGTGGCAAGGACTTCATCGTCGCCCACCCCTCCGCCGACCCGGAGATCCTGCGCACCGCCATCATGCGCGGCGCCTTCGAGTACCAGGGCCAGAAGTGCTCCGCCGCTTCCCGCGCCTTCGTCGCCCGCTCCGTGTGGGAGAGGATGCGCGACGACCTGGTCGCCGAGACCGAGGCCCTCACCATGGGCGACGTCACCGACCTGTCGAACTTCGTCGGCGCCGTCATCGACCGTCGCTCCTTCGACAAGCTGGCCAAGGTCCTGGAGGACGCCAAGTCCGACCCGACCCTGGAGATCATCGCGGGCGGCACCGCCGACGACTCGGTGGGCTACTTCGTGCGCCCCACGATCATCGAGGGCACCGACCCCACCAACGACGTGTTCCGCACGGAGTACTTCGGCCCGGTGATCGCCGTCCACGTCTACGAGGACGACAGGTTCGAGGACGTCCTCAAGATCGTGGACGAGGGCTCCGCCTACGCGCTGACCGGCGCCATCCTGGCCAACGACCGCAGCGCGGTGGCCAAGGCGACCGAGGCCCTGCGCTTCGCGGCGGGCAACTTCTACATCAACGACCGCCCGACCGGCTCCATCGTCGGTCAGCAGCCCTTCGGCGGCGGTCGCGCCTCCGGCACCAACGACAAGGCCGGTTCCGCCCAGAACCTGTCCCGCTGGGCCAGCCCGCGCGCCATCAAGGAGACGTTCGTCGCGCCGACGGTCTCCTCCTACCCCCACCAGGGGTAGTCACCCGGCGGCGCGCCCACTCCCGTCCGAGTCGCGGCCGCCGCCACCCACGGGGCCCGCTCGTTTCCGAGCGGGCCCCGGCCCCCCGAGGAACCCATCGCGCGGACGGCACACCGCCCGCGCGCAACGCCCGCGCCAGCCCCATCGGCTCGCGCACGTCTCTTCGAGGTCACCATGCTTCGTAAGCCCCTGCTGCTCGCCGCCAGGTCCGCCACCTGCCGCAAGATCGTCGAGCGCACTCCCATGACCCGGGCCATGGTCACGCGCTTCGTCGCGGGCTCCACCCAGGAGGAGGCCCTTCCGGCCGTTCGCGAGCTGGCCAAGGACCGCTACATCACCCTGGACTTCCTCGGTGAGGACACCACGGACCTGTCCCAGGCCACCGCCACCGTGACCGCCTACCAGGACCTGCTCGGGGCCCTCGGCGAGGCCGGTCTTGGCGACCGCGCCGAGGTCTCGGTCAAGCTGTCGGCCGTCGGCCAGTTCCTGAACCAGGACGGCGAGAAGATCGCGCTGGAGAACGCGCGCCTGATCGCCGAGGCCGCCCAGGCGATCGGCACCACGGTGACCCTCGACATGGAGGACCACACCACCACCGACTCGACGCTGGGCATCCTGCGCGAGCTGCGCGAGGACTTCCCGTTCGTGGGCGCGGTGCTCCAGGCCTACCTGCACCGCACCGAGGCCGACTGCCGCGACCTCAGCGGCGCCGGTTCCCGCGTGCGCCTGTGCAAGGGCGCCTACGACGAGCCCGAGTCGGTGGCCTTCCGCGACAAGCACGAGGTCGACAGGGCCTACGTGCGGGCGCTGAAGGTCCTCATGGAGGGCGACGGCTACCCGATGGTCGCCTCGCACGACCCGCGCATGGTCGCCATCGCCGGTGAGCTGGCCGCCGCCAACGGCCGCGGCGCGGACGACTACGAGTACCAGATGCTCTACGGCATCCGGGACGGCGAGCAGGTCCGCCTGGCCGCCGAGGGCAAGCGCATGCGCGTCTACGTCCCCTACGGCGACGAGTGGTACGGCTACTACATGCGCCGCCTGGCCGAGCGTCCGGCCAACATGCTCTTCCTGGCGCGGTCCCTGGTGACCCGCAACTAGGAGAGCGGCGTCGCCACGGCGACGTCGAACGGGCCCGTGCCGGTGCGATCCGGCGCGGGCCCGTTTCGCAACGGTGACCTTGGCGCCGGAACCCCCGGGCCGGGCCGTACGTTACTTTGTGGGCAGCAATCCACGCGTGAAAGGCCATTACTAGACATGCGGATGCGGAGTTCCAACCCCGTCCTCAAGCGGGCGCTTCAGCAGCAGTCCGGACCCCAGCAGGGGTACGGGCAGCCCGGCTACGGTCAGCAGGGCTACGGGCAGCAGGGTTACGGACAGGCGTACCCGCAGCCCTACGGCCAGCAGGGATACCCCCAGCAGGGCTACCCGCAGCAGGGTTACCCCCAGCAGGCCCAGGCCGAGCAGCCGATGACCATCGACGACGTCGTCGTGCGCACCGGCATGACCCTGGGCGCCGTCGCGATCTTCGGCGTCATCAACTACTTCCTCTTCTTCTCGGGCAACCCGGGCCTGGCCATGGGCCTGATGTTCCTGGGCATGATCGGCGGGCTCATCCTGGGCCTGGTGATCGCGTTCAAGCAGATCACCAACCCGGTCGCGATCCTGTCGTACGCGGCCCTGGAGGGCCTGCTCGTCGGTGGTCTGTCCGCCGTGCTCGGCAACATGCTGTCGATGCAGATGGGCGACCCCTCGGCGGGCACCTCGCTGGTCTCCCAGGCCGTGATCGGTACCGTCGCGGTCTTCGGTGTGATGCTCGCGCTGTACAAGTTCCGCATCATCAAGGTGACCGACGGCTTCGTCAAGGCCGTCTCCTACGCCGTGCTCGGTGCGGCCGCGCTGATGCTGGTCAACTTCGTGCTCAGCTTCTTCATCGCCGGCGGCATGGGTCTGCGTGAGCCCACCTGGCTGGGCCTCGGCGTCGGCATCGTGTTCGTCGTCCTGGCCGCGCTCACCCTCGCCATCGAGTTCCGTGGCATCGAGGAGGGCGTCAACGCCGGCATCCCGAACAAGTTCGCCTGGCAGTTCGCCTTCGGCCTGACCGTCTCCGTGGTCTGGCTGTACATCGAGATCCTGCGTCTGCTCTGGCTGATCAAGACGATGTTCGCGGACTAGCGTCCCGCGTGACGAGGGGCCGTCGCCCGGGTTCTTCCCGGGGGCGGCCCCTCCGCCGTTTCGGTCAGGCGGAATTCGGGCGGGGCGACGGGATGGAGCGGTTCCGGCGGCGACGGTCGTACTCGGTGACGATCGCGTGCGCGTAACCATGGGTGAGGTCGTACTCGTCCGCGAGCCAGCGTGACCGGTCGGCGGGGCGCAGGAGGCCCGGTCCCTGGTCGAGCGAGTCGAACCACTCGTGGAGTCCTCGGCCGGTGACGACCGGGATGCGTTCGATGAGCTTGGCGTGGATCTCCGGCGAGTGGGTCACCGTCATAGGCACCTCCGCAGTGCGTTGAACGTGTGGCACTTACCTGCGACCCTGCATCAGGATCGCGGCGGGGACAAGACCCGGGCACCAGCTTTTACCTTGGCGAAGTGGGAACGTTTGCCTGCGGGACGCCCGTAGCCGAACCCGGGGCGCCAAGGGCTCCGGAGACACAGAAAGGGGCCCCGAACCGCTGTCCGGGGCCCCTTCCGAGTGCTAGCTGAGACGCTCGAAGACGGCGGCCATGCCCTGGCCGCCACCCACGCACATGGTCTCCAGGCCGAAGGTCCTGTCGTGGAACTGGAGGCCGTTGATCAGTGTGCCGGTGATGCGGGCGCCGGTGCTGCCGAACGGGTGGCCCACGGCGATGCCGCCGCCGTTGACGTTCAGCTGGGAGTCGATGTCGATGCCCAGCTGGTCGGCGGAGGGCAGCACCTGGGCGGCGAAGGCCTCGTTGATCTCGGCGAGGTCGATGTCGCCGATGGCCATGTTGGCGCGGGCCAGGGCCTGCCTGGAGGCCTCGACCGGGCCCAGGCCCATGATCTCGGGGCTGAGGCCGGTCACGCCGGTGGAGACGATGCGGGCCAGCGGGGTGATGCCCAGCTGCTTGGCCTTGGTGTCGCTCATGATGACCAGCGCGGAGGCGCCGTCGTTGAGCGGGCAGGCGTTGCCCGCGGTGACGGTGCCGTCGGGGCGGAAGACCGGCTTGAGCTGCGAGACCTTCTCGTAGGTGGTGCCGCGGCGGATGCCGTCGTCGGTGCTCACCACGGTGCCGTCCGGCAGCGTCACCGGGGTGATCTCCCGCTCCCAGAAGCCGTTGTCGAGCGACTTCTCGGCGAGGTTCTGCGACCGGACGGCGAACTCGTCCTGGCGCTGGCGGGAGACGCCGGTGATCTCGGCGACGTTCTCCGCGGTCTGGCCCATCTCGATGTAGGCGTCGGGCAGGACGCCGTCCTCGCGCGGGTCGGTCCAGGTGCCCTGGCCGCCCTCCTTGCGCCTCTCGGTGCGCGCCTTGGCGTCGGCGAAGACCGGGTTCTCGTTCTGCGGGTTGTCGCTGCTGCCGTTGACGAAGCGGCTCACGGTCTCCACGCCCGCCGAGACGAACACGTCGCCCTCGCCCGCCCTGATGGCGTGGTAGGCCATCCGGGTGGTCTGGAGGGAGGAGGAGCAGTAGCGGGTGACGGTGGTGCCCGGGACGGTGTCCAGGCCCAGCTGCACGGCGACGATACGGGCCAGGTTGAAGCCCTGGTCACCGCCGGGGAGGCCGCAGCCGAGCATGAGGTCGTCGATGCTCTTCGGGTCGAGCTCGGGGACCTTGGCCAGGGCGGCGCCGATGATCTGGGTGGTCAGGTCGTCCGGCCGCAGGTCCTTGAGGGACCCCTTGAAGGCTCGGCCGATCGGGGAGCGCGCGGTGGCGACGATGACTGCTTCGGGCATGTTCTCGTCCTTGTTCGGTGCACGGCGGGTCTTGTTACTCACCAGTTAACCCGTCCGGCGCTCCGCCGCGCCACCCGGGGTCGGCCTTGGCGCGTCCGCCTCGGCGGGCGGTTCGGGCGGTGTCGGGCGGGCCCCTCCCCGGAGTCTGAAGGGGCCCCGCACGAGGGCGCTCCAACGGCCCTGGGCGCCGCTCGGCTCCTGGTCGGCGGCGCGGGACACCTCCGTGCCGGGGGTCTGCGCGGCCACCACGGCGGCGCGGTCCAGGGGCAGTACGCCCTCGGTGCGCCCCGCCTCGTCGAGCTCGGGGAGCAGCCCCAGGGCCGCGCAGGCGGAGGGCAGGACGACGAACGCCGCCTCGGCGTACCCGCGCGCCGACGGATGGAACCGGTCCGGTCCGAACATGGACAGGGGATCCGAGCGGAAGTCGTCCGCGAGGACGTCGCTCAACGAGACCGTGCGTCCGCCCGCCTGCGTCACCGCGATGGTCTGGGCGGCCGCCAGCTGCCGTGAGGCGCGGCGGGCCACCGAGCGGAGCGGCCAGCCGATGGGGCGGACGGTGCCGAGGTCGGGGCAGGTGGCCACCACCACGGGGGTGCCCAGCCCGACCAGTTCGGCGGTGACCTCGCGCAGCGCGGCCACGGCGTCGTTGGGGCGGACCCGGCGGATGACGTCGTTGGCGCCCACGAAGACCACCGCGATGTCGTAGTGCTTCCCGGGGAGTCCCGCCTCGGCGCGCTCCACCTGGGAGACGAGGTCGGCCGAGGTGGCGCCGGGGCTGGCGGTGCAGCGCAGCCACACCGGGCGGTCGACGGCGGCGGAGATGCCCGCCGCGAGGTGGGCGCCCGGTGTCTGCCGGGACTCGGTCACCGCGAACCCGGCCGCCGTGGAGTCGCCGAGCATCAACAGGCGCAGTGCCGGGCCCTCGCCCTCGCCGTAGGTGCCGTTGGCCCTGGGCCGGTCCCAGTGGGTGTGGCCGATCGCGTTCTTGGCGAGCCGGGCCTGGAGGTAGAGCAGGGCGACGGTGCCGCCGCCCACCAGCGTGAGACCGCCCCCGCCGAACGCGGTGGCGGCGGCGATGCGTCGGGCTCGCGCGGCTCGCAGCATCGGTACCCCCCGAAGCGTCCGACCAGCAGGTTATCCAGTCCGACGTTACCGGCGGGCCCCCTCGGGGTCACGTACCCCGAGGGCACACAATCGGTGCCCGGCGGTCAGCGAAGTCGGTCGCTCCGGTACGGGGTACCGCCCCACTGGTCCGAACCGGTCCACACCGCTCCCGGGGGCCTTGATCCAGGTGAGCGGCGCGAGACCGGTGAAATCGGCTTAGAGTCTGGATGTGGGAGCCGGACCGGTCCCATCTGCCCCGGGCGTCACCGGGGAAACACACGGGCGGGCCGAAGACCCGGTCGCCACGATGCGAAGGAGCGAAGTTGCGGGTACACGACTCACTGATCGACCTGGTCGGAGACACCCCCCTGGTCCGTCTTCGGAAGGTCACCGAGGGGTTGGCCCCGACGATCCTGGCCAAGGTCGAGTACTTCAACCCGGGCGGGTCGGTCAAGGACCGCATCGCGCTGCGCATGGTCGAGGCCGCGGAGAAGAGCGGAGAGCTCAAACCGGGCGGCACGATCGTCGAGCCCACCTCCGGTAACACCGGAATCGGCCTGGCCCTCGTGGCGCAGGAGAAGGGCTACCGCTGCGTCTTCGTCTGCCCCGACAAGGTCGGCCCGGACAAGCTGTCGGTGCTGCGCGCCTACGGGGCCGAGGTCGTGGTGTGCCCGACCACGGTCGCGCCCGAGCACCCCGAGTCCTACTACTCGGTCTCCGACCGCCTCGCCGCCGAGATCCCCGGTGCCTGGAAGCCCAACCAGTACGAGAACGAGAACAACCCGGAGTCCCACTACCACTCCACGGGTCCGGAGATCTGGGACCAGACCGAGGGCCGGATCACGCACTTCGTGGCGGGTATCGGCACCGGCGGCACCATCAGCGGCACCGGGCGGTACCTCAAGGAGGCCTCCAAGGGCGCCGTCCAGGTCGTCGGCGCCGACCCCGAGGGTTCCGTGTACTCCGGCGGCAGCGGCCGTCCGTACCTGGTCGAGGGCGTGGGCGAGGACATCTGGCCGGGCACCTATGACACGGCGATCTGCGACGAGATCGTACCGATCAGCGACAAGGACTCCTTCCTCATGACCCGCCGCCTGGCCAAGGAGGAGGGCCTGCTGGTGGGCGGCTCCTGCGGTCTCGCGGTCGAGGCGGCCCTGCGCGTGGCCAAGGACGCCGGGCCGGACGACGTCATCGTGGTCCTGCTGCCCGACGGCGGTCGCGGCTACCTCGGCAAGATCTTCAACGACGAGTGGATGTCCGACTACGGCTTCCTGTCCGCCGAGACCGAGGAGGCCACCGCCGGCCAGGTGCTCGCGGACAAGGAGGGGGAGATGCCCGACTTCGTGCACAGCCACCCCGACGAGACGGTCGGCACCGCCGTGGCGATCATGCGCGAGTACGGCGTCTCCCAGGTGCCGGTGATGAAGGAGGAGCCCCCGGTCATGGCGGCCGAGGTGGTCGGCTCCATCGCCGAGCGCGACCTCCTGGACGCCCTGTTCGACGGCCGCGCCGAGCTGGACGACCTGGTCGAGACGCACATGGGCAAGCCGCTGTCCACGGTGGGCACGGGGACGCCGGTCAGCGACTGCGTCCGCCTGCTGCGCACCTCCGGCGCGCTGGTGGTGCTCCGTGACGGCAAGCCGGTGGGCATCCTCACCCGACAGGACCTGCTGGCCCACCTGTCCGGCTGATCCCCGCTCCCCGGGGACCGAACGACATTCGGGCCCCGGGGTTCACCTTCCGGGCACGGTGCCGCATACTCGGACACTGCTAATGTTCGCGTCAGTACGTACTGGCCGGTAATAAGTAGGTGCACCCGTGTCGCGGCTCCTCAACTGGATCATCCGCTCCGCCTGGTCGTACGCGCGGAGCCACGGAGAGATCCGAGCCGACTCCAGGGCGGCCCGCAGGTTCGCGCGCTTCGGCGTCGGTTCGGCGATCGCCTTCCCCACGGCCACGCTCTACGGAGAGCCGTGGATCGAGATCGGCGTGCACACCGTCCTGGGCGGGGACATGACCCTCGCGGCCGGGATGGGCCCCGACTACGACCTCGGTGAGGGCTCCGTCGTGCGCATCGGTTCCGGCTGTGCCATCGGGCGGGGGTCGCACATCGTCGCGCACCGCTCGGTGGACATCGGCGACCACGTGTACACCGGTCCCTACGTCTACATCACGGACCAGAACCACGCCTACGCCAACACCGACATCCCGGTGGGCCTCCAGTGGCCCGTGGACGACCCGGTGAGCATCGGGGACGGGAGCTGGCTGGGCGCCAACAGCGTGATCCTGCCCGGGGTGCACCTGGGGAGGAACTCCGTGGTGGCCGCGGGGACCGTCGTGCGGCCGGGCAGATACCCGGACCACGCGGTGATCGCGGGCGTCCCCGGCAAGGTCGTGCGCTCCTACGACGAGCAGCTCGGCTGGGACCCGCCCCTGCGCGAGACCGGGACCCTCACCCGGA